>NZ_JBSFGJ010000107.1:0-24839 GCF_053596515.1 Nonomuraea sp. NPDC001684 | reverse complement strand
ATCGCCTGCGGGCGCGCAACCTGGCGGCCCTGTGGCCCGGGTTCCGGCGCGCGGGGATGCGCTGCCTGGTGCTGGCCGGGTTCGTGGACACGCCCGAGGAGGTCGGCGAGTACACCGCGCTGCTGCCCGGCGCGGCGTTCACCGTGTGCCGGTTGCGGGTGCCCCACGCGGAGCTGCGGGAGCGGTTCCTGGGGCGGGGCTGGCGTCCGGACCTGGTGGAGGCGGCCGTGGCCGAGGCCGTCGAGCAGGACCGCAGCCGGTACACCGACCTGTGCGTGGACACCGGCGGCCGGACAGTGGCCGAGACGGCCCGGCTGGTGCTCGACCGGCTGGGCGGCTGGCCGCCGCCCGTCCCCGCCACCGAGTCGGCGCCCGCCCCGGCCGATCCGGGCGGGGGTGTCGGTTCCGGCGTGCCGGTTCCCCTGGTGTGGTTCTCGGGGGCGACGGCGGCCGGGAAGTCGACGGTCGGCTACGAGGTCTTCAGCCGCGTCCACCGGTCGGGCGTCCGGGCCGCCTACGTCGATCTGCGGCAGATCGCCGCGCTGCGCCCGTCCACCGAGGAGGAGGGCCGCCGGCTCAGGGCGCACGGCCTGGCCGCGCTGTGGGACGGGTACCGGGCGGCCGGGGCCGGATGCCTGGTCGTCTCCGGCGGAGCGGACTCCGACGAGACCGTCCGCGCCTGCACCACCCTGCTTCCCGGCCTGACCCCGACCGTGTTCCGGCTGCACGCCTCCCCCGCCACGCTGCTGGAACGCGTGCTGCTGCGCGGCCGGGGAGGCGGCCCGGCGATGCCCGGCGACGAGCTGCGGGGGCTCGGCCCGGACGCCCTGCGGGCCGTGGCCGGGCGGGCTGCGCGGGAGGCCGCCGCCCTCGACCGGGCGGGGGCGGGCGACGTGCGCCTGGACACCGACGGCCGGCCGCCGCAGGAGGTGGCCGCGCAGGTCATGGCCCATCTCCGGCTTCCGTCCTAGTGACTTTGCGCATTCATCCGATTACTTTGGGTGACGAGCCGCAGAGTGCGGCCGACAGTTTCGGAGGTGTCCCCCGTGCCCCGCATCGTCACCAAGATCAGCGCTGTGCTGGCGTCCGTCGTCCTGCTCGCCGCGGCGGGAGCCGTCCCGGCCCAGGCGGCCGGAGAGGCGTCCTTCGAGTTCACCGACACCGACGGCCGGTCCCGGTTCGTCATGCAGCTCACCGACCCCGCCTCCATCCGGCACGCCCGCGACCTGTTGTCCGGCGCCACCGACGAGCGGCCGCACGTGCACGGCCGCATCGTCAAGCGGCCCGTCGCCTACAACGCCCGGTGGAGCTACCACCTGCAGCCCGAGACGATCAATTTCTTCGACATGGCCATCGAGGTCTGCGACGCGAGCATGACGTACGTGGAGGAGCACCTCGACGAGGCGGGCGGCGCGTTCCTGCCGGGCGGCCACTGGTGCCCGTGGAGCTCGCGCCTGACCCGCGAGCTGCCGCCCATGTAGGGGCCCGGCTCAGAGGGTGGCGGCCAGGTCTTCGATGACGGTGAAGTGCCGGGGCCAGCCGCCGCCCATGATCCGGCGGGAGAGCTGCTGGGTGGGGTCGTCGGGGTCGAAGCCCTCGTGGTCGAGGAACAGCCGGGTGCCCCGGCCCTCCGGCACCAGCCGCCAGGTGACCGTCCAGTCGGCCTGCTTGCGGTCGCTCCAGCTGATCCGCAGCAGCTTCTCCGCCTCGAACTCCAGCACCTGACAGTGGACCGTCCCGTCGAACCCCACCGCCTTCCTGGGCTGGGTGGTGAAGGTGAACCGGTGGCCCACCTCCAGCCGGAAGTCGTTGGGCATCAGCCAGCGGGCCATCAGCTCGGGGTCGGTCAGCGCCCGCCACACCTTGGCCGGCGGGTGCTTGAGGAACTCGTCCAGCCTGATCGCGGTCCGGTCCTCAGCCATCCTCTTCCTCCATCTCGTCGAGCAGCGCCGACAGGCCGGTCAGCTTCTCGCGCCAGAACCTCTCGTACGGGGTGAGCCAGTCGCGGATCTCCATGAGCGGCTCGGCCTCCAGCTGGTAGTGCCGTTCGCGCCCCTTGCGGGCCTCGGCCACGAGCCCGGCGTCCTTGAGCACCTTGAGATGCTCCGAGACGCTGGGCCGGCTCATGTCGAAGCGCTCTGCCAGCCGTCCGGCGGGCTGGGGGCCCTCCTGGAGCAGCAGGCGCAGCAGTTCGCGCCGGGCCGGGCTGGCCAGCGCGGTGAAGACGTGGTCGGCGGTCATGCCTGGCTGACCACGAACCCGTTGCCGAAGGGGTCCTGGAAGAGGAGCTGGCGTCCCCACGCCTGCTCGCTCGGCCCCTCGAAGGCGACGTCGTGCGCGGCGAGCCGGGCGGCCAGCGCGTCGAGGTCGGGCGCGGCCACCACGAGTCCGCCGACGGGGGCCATGTCGGGGAACCAGGAGGCCAGCAGGAGCGTGGTCGCCGCACCCTTGGGGGCGACGGTGAGCCAGCGGCCCATGGGGAACGGGTTGTCGGTGCGCACCTCGAAGTCGAGCACGCCGGTGTAGAAGTCGAGCGCCCGTGCCTGGTCGGCGACGGGCACGGTGACGGTGAGGATCCCGGAAATCAGCATGTCGGACACTATACGTAGGATTTTTCCGACATATCAAGTCGCGGCGTGAAATATCGGGGACTTCCCTGATAGGCCATCGGCGGCTCACTCCGTAAACTGGGATCATGCGGATCGACGACTACGTGGCCGACCTCGATCGCGCGCTCTCCGGCCCGTCCGGCGCGAAGCGCGACCTGGTCGTCGAGGCCCGCGACAGCCTGTCCGACACCGCCGACGCCCTGGAGGCCGACGGCCTCGACCGCGCCGAGGCCGAGCGGCTGGCGGTCGCCGAGTTCGGCCCGGTCACCGAGATCGCCCCCGGCTACCAGAGCGAGCTGACCGCCGTGGCCGGGCGGCGGCTGGGTCTGCTGCTGTTCATCAGCGTCCCGCTGACCGCGCTCATGTGGTCGATGGTGTGGCGCACCTACCCCGCCGACCCGGCGCTGTGGGTGGGCCGTCCGGCCTGGTACCACCTGATCTCGAAGCTGCTCGACATCTGCCAGCTCGCCACCGGCCTGTACGGCGGCCTCGCCCTGCTGGCGCTGGGCCGGGGCGCGCGCTGGATCCGCCGTCCGCACCTGGTGACCAGGTCGCTGGGCATCGTCGTGTGGGGCATGCTGCCGCTCGGTGGCGCCATGAGCCTCGCGCTGTCCTACAGCCCGCCCGGGCCGGGCACGATGACCGGCTACCTGCCCGCGTTCCTGGCGAACCTGGTCACGACCGCGTTCTGGGGCCTGCAGATCTACGGCGCCACGCGCTGCCTGCGGGTCAGCCGCACCCGCCGGCCCACCGCCGCTCCGTCAGCCTGAGGCTCGCGCCTCGGCCCGTACGTCGGCCCGGGTGTCGGCCTGGAGCACGCCGCCGATCACGCTGGTGAACTCCCGCCAGGCCGACCGCTCCCCTTCGAGCTGCTTCCTGCCCGGGTCGGTCAGCCGGTACGTGCGCCGCTTGCGCCCGCCCACCGTGGCCCACTCGCTGGCCAGGTAGCCGACCCGCTCCAGCCGCCGCAGCGCCGGATAGACGGTGCCGGTGGGCACGCTCAGCGCGCCCCCGCTGCGCTCCTGGAGCGCCTCGATGATCGCGTAGCCGTGCAGCGGCTCCCGCTCCAGCACCGAGAGCAGCAACGCGTCCATGTGCCCGCGCAGCGCGTCTGGATTCATGCTCCTGATCCTAGACAACCGTTCGCCATGTAGCCAGTCTACATGTAGGCTGCCTATATGTAGGTAGACACAACAACGGAGTCGATCGAATGGACGTACTCGAACTCGCCCGCACGCAGTTCGCCGTGACGGGAAGCCTGCACTTCCTGTTCGTCGTGCTCACGCTCGGGCTGGCGCCGGTCGTGGCGCTCATGCACACCCGCCACGTGCTCTCCGGCAGCGCGCTGCACGGCGGCATGACGCGGTTCTGGGGGCAGATCTACGTCATCAACTACGCCCTGGGCATCGTCACCGGCCTGGTGATGGAGTTCCAGTTCGGGCTGTCGTGGAGCGGGCTGTCCCACTACGCCGGAGACGTGTTCGGCGCGCCGCTGGCCATGGAGACGCTGGTGGCCTTCTTCCTGGAGTCCACGTTCCTGGGGCTGTGGATCTTCGGGTGGGGGCGGCTGCCCAAGTGGCTGCACCTGGCCTGCATCTGGCTGGTGACGCTGACCGCGTACGCCAGCGCGTTCTTCATCATGGTCGCCAACTCCTTCCTGCAGAACCCGGCCGGCTCGGTGGTCAGGAACGGCCGGCTGGAGCTGGTCGACTTCGGCGCCCTGCTCACCAACAAGACGCTGGTCTTCTCCTTCCCCCACGTCATCGGCGCGGGGCTGCTGACCGGCGGCCTGGTGCTGGCCGGGGCCAGCGCGTACCAGCTGCGGCGGCGCACCCGCGAGACGCTGTTCTTCACCAAGTCGCTGCGCACGGGGGTCGGCGTGGCGGCGGTCGGCGCCTTCCTGGCCCTGGGCTTCGGGTACGCGCAGTTCGGCGGCGTCCAGGAGGGCAAGTTCGACGGCGACGCGGGCGCCGGGGTGCCGCTCGGGCTCATGATCGAGATCGGCCAGCTCCTGGCGTTCGTGCTGCTGTTCGTGCTCCTGCCGCTCATCTACTGGCTGCCGCGCTGGCGGTGGACGCACCTCGTGCTGATCGTGATGACCCCGGTGCCGTTCGCGCTGGCCATCCTGGGCTGGATGGCAAGAGAGATCGGCCGCCAGCCGTGGATGGTCTGGCACAAGCTCACCGTGGCCGACGCCCTGACGCCCGGCCTGACCTCGGGCATGGTCACGGCCTCGCTGATCGGGTTCGCCGGCGTGCTGGGGCTGCTGGCGGTCGTCGACTACGTCCTCATCGCCCGGGTCGTCCGGCGCGGCCCGCGCGACCTCGACCTCGGGGCGGTCCCGGCCGGCGCCGAGCCCGCCCCGGCGCTGAGCTACTAGGAGTGCTGACATGGAAGTGATCTGGTTCCTGTTCTTCGCGGTGCTGCTGGCCGGGTACTTCGCCCTGGAGGGCTTCGACCTCGGCGTCGGCCTGCTGCTGCCGGTGCTGGGCAGGACGCGCGGCAACCGCGACCGCATGGTGGCCGCGATGGCGCCGTTCGTGCTGGCCAACGAGGTGTGGCTGGTGGCGGTGGCCGGGACGCTGTTCGGGGTGTACCCACGCCTGGAGGGCGAGGTGCTGTTCGGGCTGTACCCGCTGGTGGTGGCCATGCTGCTGAGCTGGATCGTGCGCGACGCCGGGCTGTGGTTCCGGCGGCGGCTGGACGGCGCGAGGTGGCGCGGCTTCTGGGACGCGATGATCGCGTTCGGGTCGCTGGGGTTGTCCTTCGGGTGGGGCATGGCGCTGCACGCCGCCGCGACCGGGTTCGCCTCCTCGCCGGTGAATCCGGTCGGGGTGCTGCTGGGCGTGCTGGTGACGCTGCTGTTCGCCTTCCACGGGTGGATGTTCCTGGCCTGGCGGGAGCCGGGAGCGTTCGGGGCCGTGCGGTCGGGGCGGGCGCTGCTGCTGTCCGGGCTGGTGGCAGCGCTGCCCGCGATCGGCCTGCTGGCGGGGGCCATGCCGTACTTGCTGGAGCACAGCGCGCCGGCGACTACGTTGAATGTGCTCAGTGTCATGGCGTTGCCGTTCGCGCCGATCATGCTGGGCGCGCAAGTATGGGTATGGCGGACTTTCCGGCCAGGTAAGGGCGCCATCCCGCTCCCCTCGTTCTTCTGAAGGCCACGTGCATAAGGATCTTCTGCGGCTCATGCGGGCCGAGCGCTCGGTGCGCCGCCACCTGACCGTCACCATGGTCGCGGCCGTGCTCGCCGGGCTGCTCGTGCTCGCGCAGGCCGAGCTGCTGGCCGGCGTGCTGTCGGGCCGCTTCACCGCCGCCGCGCTGGGGGCGCTCGCCGCCGTCGTGGGCGTCCGGGCGCTGCTGGCCTGGACGCAGGGCGTCTTCGCCGGGCGCACCGCGACGGGCGTGAAGTCCGCGCTGCGCCACCGGCTGCTGGCCCGCCTGGGCGAGCTGGGGCCGTCCAGGCTGACCGGTCACCGGTCGGGCGAGCTGGTCACGCTGACCGGCCGCGGCCTGGACGGCCTCGACGCCTACCTGACCGGCTACCTGCCCTCGATCGCGGTGGCGGCCGTGGTGCCGGTGGCCGTGCTGGTCCGGCTGTTCGCCGCCGACCTGGGCAGCGCGGTGATCGTCCTGGTGACGCTGCCGCTGATCCCCGTCTTCGGCGCGCTGGTGGGCATGACGACCAAGGCCGTCACCGAGCGGCAGTTCCACGCCCTGTCGCGGCTCGGCGGGCATTTCCTCGACGTGGTGCGCGGGCTGCCCACGCTGCGCGCCTTCGGGCGGGCCCGCTACCAGGCCACGGTCATCCGGCAGGTCGCCGACGCCCACCGCAGCGCGACCATGCGCACCTTGCGGGTGGCGTTCCTGTCGTCGCTGGTGCTGGAGCTGTGCGCGTCGCTGTCGCTGGCGCTGGTGGCGGTGCCGATCGGGCTGCGGCTGCTCGGCGGCTCGCTGGACCTGACGACGGCGCTGCTGGTGCTGCTGCTGGCGCCGGAGGCGTACCTGCCGCTGAGGGCCATGGGGACCCGGTTCCACGCCTCCATGGAGGGGGTGGCCGCCGCCGACGCGGCCTTCGCCGTCCTGGACGAGGCCGCCGGCGACCCGTCCGGCCCGGCCCGCCCGTACGACGGGCAGGGCGCGCCGGAGATCCGCCTGGAGAACGTGACCGTCCGCTACCCCGGCAGGGACGAGCCCGCCCTGGAGAACGTGACGCTCACCATCGCGCCCGGCCAGCGGGTGGCGCTGGTCGGCGAGAGCGGCGGCGGCAAGAGCACCCTCCTCCACCTGGTCCTGGGCTTCCTGCGCCCGTCCGAGGGACGCGTCCTGGTCGACGGCGCCGACCTGCGCGAGCTGGACCTGGACAGCTGGCGGGCGGCCCTGGCGTACGTGCCGCAGCGGCCCCACCTGTTCACCACCTCCGTGGCCGACAACATCCGGCTGGGCGCGCCCGGCGCCACCCTGGAGGAGGTCCGGCGGGCGGCCGCCGCCGCGCACGCCGACTTCGTGGACGGCCTGCCCCAGGGTTTCGACACCGTGGTCGGCGAGCGCGGCGCGAACCTGTCGGCCGGCCAGCGGCAGCGCGTGGCGCTGGCCCGCGGCTTCTGCCGCCCGGACGCCACGGCGCTGCTGCTCGACGAGCCCACCGCCCGCCTCGACGGCCGCAGCGAGGCAGCCGTCGTGGCCGCCACCGCGCAGCTGGCGCGGGGGCGCACCGCCGTCATCGTCGCCCACCGGCCCGCGATGATCGACCTCGCCGACCGGATCGTGCGGGTGCACGAGGGCCGCGTCGTCTCCGACACCACCCGCGACCGGCCGCCGGCCCACCCGGACGGCGACGGTCAACGGGAGCCGCAGAGCGCGGTCTCCCTTCCCGAGGGGAGCGCGCGATGAACCGGCGCATGGGCACCCGCCTGGCCTGGGCCGTGCTGGCCGGGGCGGCCGCCGACCTGGCCGGGCTGGGGCTGATCGCGGCCGCCGCCTGGCTGATCACCAGGGCCGCGCAGCAGCCGTCCCTGGCCGCGCTGAGCGTGGCCATCGTGGCGACCAGGGCGTTCGCGACCGGCAAGGGCGTCTTCCGCTACGCCGAACGGCTCACCGGCCACGACGTGGCCCTGCGCGCCCAGGCCGGCACCCGCGAGCGGCTCTACCAGGCGCTCGTCCCGCCCCAGCGTCCCCGCCACGGCGGCGCCGACCTGCTCAGCCGCATGGTGGACGACACCGAGGCCGTCCAGGACCTGCTGGTCCGCGCGCTGCTCCCGGCCGCCGCGGCGCTGCTGACCGGGCTGGCCGCGGTCGCCATCGGGCTGTTCGTGCTGCCGCTGACCGCGCTGGTGCTGGTGGCCGGGCTCGTGGTGGCGGGCGTCCTGCTGCCGGCCGCGACCGCCGCCGCCGCGCGCCGCTGGTCGGCCCGGATCGCGCCGGCCAGGGCCGCGCTGGCGGCCCGCGTGGCCGACCTCGTGCACGGCTCGGCCGACCTGGCCGCCTACGGCGCGGGCGAGCGGGCGCTGTCCGGCGCGCTGTCCGCCGACGAGGCGCTGGCCGCGCTGGAGCGCCGGCAGTCGCGCGTGCACGCCGCCGCCCTGGCGGTCGGGACGCTGGCCCAGGGCCTGACGGTGGCGGCCATCGTGCTGCTGGCCCAGGGGGCGGGCGCCGGCTCCGTCGCGACGGCGGTGCTCGCGCTGACCGCGCTGGTGTCGTTCGAGCCGGTGCTGCCGCTGGCGGCGGCGGGCGAGCGGATGGCCGGGATCACCGCAGCGATCCGGCGGCTGCGCGAGGTCCGCGCCGCCGCGCCGGCCGTCACCGAGCCGGCCGCGCCCGCGCCCGTGCCGTCGGCTCCGCTGACGGTCGAGGTCGACGACCTCGTCGTCCGCCACCCCGACGCCGCGCGCCCCGCACTCGACGGCGTCTCCCTGCGCCTGACCCCCGGCCGCCGGGTGGCGATCGTGGGCCCGAGCGGGGCGGGCAAGAGCACGCTGCTGGCCGCGCTGATGCGCCTGGTCGAGCCCGAGTCGGGAAGCGTGCGCGTCAATGGGACCGACCTGCGCGACCTGTCCGGCGACGACGTCCGCACGCTGATGACCGGCCTCACCCAGGACCCGTACATCTTCCGCACCACCCTGCGCGACAACCTGCGCCTGGCCGGGCCGGACGCCGGCGACGAGCGGCTGACGGCGGCCGTGCGGGAGGCCAGGCTCGGCCCGTGGGTCGAGCGCACCGGCTGGGACGCCGAGCTCGGCGAGGACGGCAGGACCGTCTCCGGCGGCCAGCTCCAGCGCCTGGCCCTGGCCAGGGCGCTGCTGTACGACCCGCCCGTGCTGCTGCTGGACGAGCCCGCCGAGGCGCTCGACGAGGAGACCGCCGACCGCCTGATGGCCGACCTGCTGGACGTCATCCGCGACCGCACCACCGTGCTGGTGACCCATCGGCTCAAGGGCCTGGAGTCGGTGGACGAGGTCGTGGTGCTCGATGAGGGCCGCGTCGTCCAGCGCGGACGGCACGACGAGCTGGTGGCGGCGCCCGGGTACTACCGCGACCTGTGGGAGTCCGAGGCGCTGACCCGGCGGTAGCCGTTCCTCTTGCCCTCGCTTTGAGTTTGCGCCGCCATCAGGTTTATGATGCAAACCTGTTTGCGGGTAAGAGGAGTTGGCATGGTTGACGACGATCGGGCGCGTACTCCCGAGGAGACGCTGCGGCTGATCGAGCAGCAGCGCTCCGCCACGGTCCGGCGCCTGCACGGCGACCCGGTGCTGCTCTACGTGCCCTGGGGCGTGGCCTGGCTGCTCGGCTTCACGGCGCTGTTCCTGCACTACGGCCTCGACGGCGTCCCCTACGCGCCGATCTCCCGCCCGCAGGCGCTCATGGTGCTGTTCGCGGGCATGTCGCTGGCCGGGGCGATCGCGATCTTCGGCATGGTGAAGATGGGGGCGCAGGTCCGCGGCGAGACCTCCGCCAAGGGCATGATGTACGGCTACGCCTGGGCGGCCGGCCTGGTCTCCATGACGGTGCTCGCCATCCGCCTCAGCCCCCAGCTCCCGGCCGCCGAGAGCGGCCTGCTGTGGGGCGGCGGATTCATGATGCTCGTCGCGCTGCTCTACATGGCCGGCGGCGCGATCTGGACGTACTGGCCGATGTTCTTCGTCGGCGTGTGGGCGGCGGTGGTCAACGGCGTGGGCGTCATGCTCGGCGCCGGCTGGCACGCGCTGCTGACGGCCGTGCTGACCGGCGGCGGCTACATCGCGGCCGGCGTCGTGCTGCGGCGGCGGATGTGAGCCCCGACGGGGCCGTCCCCGAGCTCGACCCGGTGATCCACGCGCAGGCCAGGCTGCGGGTGGTCGCCACGCTCAACACCCTCGGCGGGCGCGACGAGATCGCCTTCCCCTCGCTGAAGGACCTGCTCGGGATGACGGCCGGCAACCTCTCGGTGCACCTGACCAAGCTGGAGGACGCCGGTTACGTCCGCATCACCAAGACCCACAAAGGCCGCACCCCCGTCACCTACGTCGCGCTCACCCAGCGCGGACGGCTGGCCTTCGAGGACTACACCAAGGCGATCCGCGCCTTGCTCGACAACGCTGGAGGAACCCCATGACGGCCCTCGCCAGAACGGTGGAGGTCACCCGCCGCTACGGGGACGTGCTCGCGCTCGACCGCGTCTCGCTCGACATCCGGGCAGGAGAGCTGGTCGGCCTGCTCGGCCCGAACGGCGCGGGCAAGTCCACCCTGATCAACCTCTTCGTCGGGCTGCGCCGCCCGACCTCCGGCACGGTCGAGCTGTTCGGCGGCTCACCCCAGGATCCCGTCATCCGCCGGGGCATCGGCGTGACCCCGCAGGAGACCGGCCTGCCCGAGTCGCTGCGGGTCGGCGAGATCGCCGACTTCGTGCGCGCCCACTTCCCCGACGCGCTCGGCAGGGACGAACTGCTCGACCGCTTCGGCCTGAGCGACCTGGTCAAGCGGCAGGTGGGCGGGCTGTCCGGCGGCCAGAAGCGGCGCCTGGCCGTGGCGCTGGCCTTCGCCGGCCGCCCGCGCCTGGTGTTCCTGGACGAGCCGACGACCGGCCTCGACGTCGAGGCCAGGCGCACCCTCTGGGACGGCATCCAGGCCTTCCACGCCGAAGGCGGCACGGTCGTCCTGACCAGCCACTACCTGGAGGAGATCGAGGCGCTGGCCCAGCGCGTGGTCGTCGTCGGGCAGGGACGCGTCCTGGCCGACGACACCGTGCGGGCCGTGCGCGACATGGTGGGGGTGCGGCGCGTCTCGCTCGACGCCGGGGACCTGCCCGAGCTGCCCGGCGTGCTCAGCACCGAACGCCAGGAAGGCCGCGTCAGCCTGCTGACCACCGATCCCGACCGGCTGGTGGTCGAGCTGGTGCGCAGCGGCGTCCCGTTCTCGGGGCTGGAGGTCAGGCCGACCACGCTGGAGGAGGCCTTCCTCACCATCACCTCGACCTCGCCCCCCAAGGAGAGCGCGCATGTCTAGCCTGATCGTGGCCCACACCCGGCTGCAGCTCGTCGAGCAGTTCAGGGTGCCCATCGGGATCCTGGCCAGCTCCATGTTCCCGGCCATCTCGATGCTGGCGTTCGTGGTGCCGTTCGCGGGCGGCGACCCGGCGGCGGCGACGTCGGCGACGGGGGCGCTGATGTTCTTCGGCGCCATGTCCTCGGCGGTGATCGGGCTCAGCGCGTCGGTCTCGCAGGATCGCGAGCAGCCCTGGGACCCCTACACGCGCACGCTGCCCGCCGGGCCGTTCCCGCGCCTGGCCGGGCGGATGGTCTCGACGGTGGTCCTCATGCTGCTGTCGGTGGTGCCGGTGCTGGTGGTCGCGGCCCTGCTGACCGAGGCGGTCATCACGCCGGTCCGGCTGGCCCTGGGGCTGGCCGCGCTGGTCGGCGGAGGGGTGCCGTTCATGCTGATCGGCCTGTTCCTCGGCCTGACGCTGCCGTCGAAGGCGGCGCTCGCGGTGGCGCAGATCGTCTTCTTCCCCGTGGCGATCGTGGGCGGGCTGATCCTGCCGCCGCAGATCCTGCCGGACATCGTGGAGGCCGTCTCGCCGTACGTTCCGTCCAGGGGCGCGGCCGAGCTGATCTGGGCGGCCATTTCGGGGGCCCGCCCTGACGGCATCGCGCTGATCATGCTGGGCGTCTGGACGGTGATCGCGGCGGCCGCCGCGACGTGGGCGTACCGCCGTGACGAGGGTCGGCGTTTCGCCTGATGGGGGGGTGTGCCGCCGAGTCCGCAGCGATCTCAACGGCACACCCGTCTCCGGGAGGGGGTCCTTGTGTTTACTTCTTCTCTTGGAGGGTGACGGTGGCCTCCGCGGACCGACCGTCCCTCATATATGTGATCTTGACCTGTTGGCCCGGTTTGAAACCTCTGACCTGTCCAACAACGGTATCGCCTGAGTCAACAGGTGTGTCCCCAATCTTGGTGATGAGGTCGCCCTCCTGCAGCCCGGCCTTGGCCGCCGGGCTTTCCGCGGTCACCTGCCGGATCAGCGCGCCGGGCACGTCGCCGGTGGCGTCGGTGACGCTCACGCCGAGGAAGGCGTGGCTGACCTTGCCGCTCTTGATGAGCTGCTCGGCGACCTGCTTGGCGGTGTTGACCGGGATCGCGAAGCCGACGCCGCCACCGGCCGCGTCGGAGGCGATGGCGGTGTTGATGCCGACGAGCGCGCCCGCCGCGTTCACCAGCGCGCCGCCGGAGTTGCCGGGGTTGATGGCGGCGTCGGTCTGGATGACGTCGCCGATGGTGGTTCCCTCCACCGGGGCCTGCTGCTCGCCGCCGAACCCGGGGGGAAGCTGCTGACGCTGCTCGCCGCCCAGCTTGAGCGTACGGTTCAGGGCGCTGACGATGCCCCTGCTGACCGACCCGTCCAGGCCGAGGGGGCTGCCGATGGCCAGCACGTCGTCGCCGACCTTGAGCTGGTCGCTGTCGCCCAGCGTGGCCTTGGTCAGGCCCGAGACGTCCTCGGCCTTGATGACCGCGAGGTCGGTGGCCGGGTCGGTGCCCACGACCTTGGCCTTGGCCGTCTTCCCGTCGCTGAACTTGACCGTCATCTGACCCCCGCCCTGCGAGGCGCCGACGACCACGTGGTTGTTGGTGAGGATGAGGCCGTCCTCGGAGAGCACGACCCCCGACCCCTCGCCCGTCTGCCCCTGGATCATGACCACCGAGGGCTGCACCCGCTCGGCCACCTCAGCGGTGGAGAGCTGGTTGGAGGCGGCCCTGAGCACCGGGCTCGGCGCGCTGACCACCTGCTGCGGCTCGGGCTGGAACGCGGTCGCGACGGCGGCCCCCACGACACCGCCGCCGATGGCCATCGCGGCCAGCGCGAGCCCGGCGACGGCCTTCTGCCCGGCGTTGAGCCGCGCCTTGACGGGGGTGGACGGCGGAGGAGGAGGCGGCTGCTCCATGACGATCGTGTCCCGCCGGGGGAAGCCCCCGGCGGCCGGCGGGGTGGCGCCGAACTGGCTCCACCCACCGGTGCCCTGCTCGCGAGGCTCGTTCGCGTTCATCTGTCATCTCCCTCAAGTCCCTATGACTCAAGGGTGCCAAGAGGTGCGTAAGACCTGGTTAAGGCGGTGATCGGAACTCTGTGAGACGACTCACTCACACCTTATCCGCGCTGCTCACGGGTCGGACTTCGGCCCATAAAAGCAGAAAAGAATCTACAAACCACGTTCGTACGGGGTGCGGCGCAGCCGGGCGGTGGGTTCACCGGCGGCGGGCGCGGACGGCCGCTTCGATGCGCAGGGCGAAGCCGCCCAGGGCGATCACCAGGTAGACGAGCAGCCACGCGGTGGGCTCGTCCTGCCACGGCGTGACGATGGTGAGCACCGACAGCGCCAGGCCCAGAAAGATGGCCACGTTGCCGACCACGCGCACCGCCGTGGCGGGGTCACCGTCCCCTCCGGTGGACGCCACGAGGACGGGGACTTGGACGGGGACTTGGTCGTCGGCGGGCTCGTCTGCTGAAGAGGTCACGGGTCGAGAGGCTGCCATCCCGAGATCAAGATCCGATAGCTGCCGGGTCCCCGATCCGTCAACGAGGGGCCACGGCCTCCGCCCCGGGGGGTCATGCCTGGAGGGAGCGCCAGGACTCCACCGTGGCCGCGGCGATCGTCTCGATGCGCCGGCCGTAGGCCGGATGGCCGTCGGACACGAAGCTGCCGTCGCGGACCGGGAGGTCGCTGAACGTGGCGCGGAAGTGCCGGGGCGGCCCGCCCGGCGGGAGCGGCGCGTACGCCGACAACGGATCCGGGTCGTGGGCCGGCCGCGCCCCGTGCCTGTTCCTGGCCACCTGGCGGGCTCCCACGCGAAGCAGCGCGTCCAGCCCCCGGTCCAGGCAGAGCTGCAACTGGCGGAACTGGTCGTCGAGGTACTTCGGGTGCGCCCCGGACGGATGCTGCAGGAAGTACGCGCAGACCACCACCGCGTGCCACCGGTACATGCCGGGATCGGCCTGCTCTTCGGCAAGGACGGCGTGGTAGTAGTCCACGCAGGCGCCCAGCGGTCCGGCGGCCGCGCCGCACTCGCACCGGGCCATGGTGAGACGCTCCGTCATGGCCCGCACCCTAGGCGGCCAGAGCGGCGTTGTCGAGGCACCGACCTCGACCCGGGCGGCCGGGGCGGTCAGGTGCGGGCGGGCCAGTATTCGTCCTTCAGGAGGCGTTTGTAGAGTTTGCCGGTCGGGTGGCGCGGAAGCTCGTCGCGGAAGTCGACCGACTTCGGGCACTTGTAGTGGGCCAGGTGCTCCCGGCAGTACGCGATCAGCTCCGCCTCCAGCGCCGGCCCCGCCTCCGCCGCCGTCATCGCCTGGACCACGGCTTTGACCTGCTCCCCCATCTCCTCGTCCGGTACGCCGAACACGGCCACGTCGGCCACCTTGGGATGCACGGCCAGCACGTTCTCGGCCTCCTGCGGGTAGATGTTCACCCCACCCGAGATGATCATGTACGAGCGGCGGTCCGTGAGGTACAGGAAACCGTCGGCGTCCAGGTAGCCGATGTCGCCGAGGGTGGTCCAGCCCCGGCCCTTCGGGTCCTGCGCCGAGCGGGTCTTGTCGGGGTCGCCGTGGTACTCGAAGCGGGCGCCGTTCTCGAAGTAGACCGTGCCGTGCTCGCCCGGCGGCAGGTCCTCGCCCTCCTCGTCGCATATGTGCACGACGCCGAGCAGCGAGCGGCCGACCGTGCCCTTGTGCTCCAGCCAGTCCTGGGAGCCGACGTAGAGGAAGCCGTTGCCCTCGGTGCCCGCGTAGTACTCGTGGATCACCGGCCCCCACCAGGAGATCATCTGCTCCTTGACCGGCACGGGACACGGCGCGGCCGCGTGGATGGCGCAGACCAGCGACGACAGGTCGTACTTCTTCCGGGTCTCCTCCGGCAGCTTCAGCATCTTGATGAACATCGTCGGGACGAGCTGCGAGTGCGTCACCCCGTACCGCTCGACCAGCCGCAGGTACTCCTCGGGGTCGAAGCGTTCCATCACCACCACCGTGGCGCCGAGCCGCTGGAAGGACAGGCAGTAGCGCAGCGGCGCGGCGTGGTACAGCGGCGCGGGCGAGAGGTAGACGCTGTCGGCCGACGGCGCGAACAGCGCCTGGATGAGCCGGACCAGCGTGTTCGACTCGGTCAGCGGGGCCAGCGAGGCGGCCACCTTGACGCCCTTCGGACGCCCGGTCGTGCCGGAGGAGTAGAGCATGTCGGCGCCCTGGCACTCGTCGGCGATCGGGGTGACCGGGCAGCCGGCCACCGTCTCCTCGTAGGAGGCGAAGCCCTCGGCGAGGCCGTCGAGCATGAGCCGCAGCTCCACCCGCGGCGTGGCGTCGGTGATCGAGGTGGCCACCTCCGCCAGGTTCGCGCTGGAGATGAAGACCCGGGCGCCGCAGTTGTCCACGATGTAGGCGAGTTCGTCGGTCTGCAGGCGGGAGCTGATCGGCGTGTAGTACAGGCCCGCGCGGTGCGCGGCCCAGGCGACGGCCAGGAAGAGCGGGTGGTTGGCGAGCATGAAGGCGACGTGGTCGCCGGGCCTGAGCCCGGCCGCGCGGAAGGCGTGGGCCAGGCGGTTGGACTCCTCTTCGAGCTCGCGGTAGGTGAGGATTTGCCCGGAGCCCGCCATGATCACAGCGGGCTTGTCGGGGGTGACGGCTGCGATGGCTCCCGGGTACATATTAGAACAGTATTCGGTCCGTCGGCGGCGGCGCTAGGGCGCGCCGAAGCCGCGGCTCCCCGGTGGGGAAGCCGCGGCTTCGGCGTCGGCCGACGCCGGGATCACTCGGCGCGGATCACTCGGCGCGGATCACTCGGCGGGGATCACCGAGCCCTCGTACTTCTGCTTGATGAAGTCCTTGACCTTCGGGTCCTGGAGCAGCTTGCCGAGGGTGACGATGTTGGCGTCCTTCTCGTGGCCGGCCTGGACGACGAGCCCGTTGACGTACGGGTTGCCCTCGGTCTTCTCCAGCACCAGCGCCTGGCTCGCGGGCTTGAGCCCGGCCTCGATGGCGTAGTTGCCGTTGATCACCGCGGCGTCCACGTCCTCGAGCGAGCGCGGGAGCTGGGCCGCCTCAAGGGGCTTGAACTGCAGCTTCTTGGGGTTGTCCGTGACGTCGCGCTCGGTGGCCGCGGTGCCCGCGCCGTCCTTGAGCTTGACCAGGCCGTTGTCGGCGAGCAGCTTGAGCGAGCGGCCGAGGTTCGTGGCGTCGTTGGGGACGGCCACGGTGGCGCCGTCCGCCAGCGCCGACAGCGAGGTGATCTTCTTGGAGTACAGGCCGAGCGGCTCCAGGTGCACCGGGGTGACGAAGCTCAGCTTGGTGCCCTTGGAGGCGTTGAAGTCGTCCAGGTAGGGCTTGTGCTGGAAGAAGTTGGCGTTCAGCTGGCCCTCGTCGAGCTGCACGTTCGGCTGGACGTAGTCGCTGAACTCGACGATCTCCAGCTTCAGCCCGGCGGCCGGGGCCAGGTTGTCCTTGACGAACTTCAGGATCTCGCCGTGCGGGACGGCGCTCGCGCCCACCTTCAGCACCGTGTCGGCCGACTCGGCGGCGGGGGTGGACGTCGCGGACTGCGACGTACCGCATGCGGCGAGCAACAGAGACAGCGCAGCAGCACCCAATATCGAGCGAATCTTCATGATTTTTCCCTTACTTATGTGAAATGCGCCGAGCGACCCAGTCGCCCAGACTCTGCAGAATTTGCACGATGACGATGAGCAGGACGACGGTCACGATCATCACGAGCGTCTCGAACCGCTGGTAGCCGTAGCGCACGGCCAGGTCGCCGAGCCCGCCGCCACCGACGGTGCCCGCCATGGCCGAGTACCCGATGAGCGCGACGATCGTGACGGTCAGCCCCGACACCAGGCCCGGCAGCGCCTCGGGCAGCAGGACCTTGCGCACGATGGCGGTCCGGCTCGCCCCCATGGCCTGCGCGGCCTGGACGACGTCGGTGCCGACCTCGCGCAGCGCCGTCTCGACCAGCCGGGCGAAGAACGGCACGGCCCCCACGGTCAGCGGCACCACCACGGCCGCGGTGCCGATCGTGGTCCCGATGACGAGCCGGGTGAACGGGATGATCGCGATCATCAACACGATGAACGGCAGCGACCGCCCGATGTTGACGACGATCCCCAGCACGGACTTCAACGCCGGCAGCGGGCGCAGCCCGTCCCGGTCGAAGGCCACCAGCGCCACGCCGAGCGGCAGCCCGAACAGCACGGTGAACAGCGTGGCCCAGCCCACCATCTGGGCGGTCTCCCACGTGGCCGGCCACAGCAGCGGCGCGATCTCTTCCCAGGTCATGCGGCCTCCCCCGCGACTTCGACGAGCAACCCCGACTCCCGCAGGAACGACAGCGCCGAGGACGACTCCGCGCCGGTCAGCGCCACGCGCAGGCGGCCGACCGAACCGCCGGCCAGCTCCTCGATCGAGCCGCCGAGGATGTTGACGTCCACGTCGAACTTGCGCGCCAACTCCGAGACCAGCGGACGGCCCGGGTCACCGGTGAAGGTGAGCGTGACGGAACCGGCCGGAGCCGGCTCGGGCAGCGGGAAGATCTCCCTGGTCAGCCGGGATCCGGGGGTCCTGATGAGGTCGGCGATCGCCCCCGACTCCTCGACGCGGCCCCCGGCCATGATCGCGACCGAGTCGCAGACGCTCTTGACGACGTTCATCTCGTGGGTGATGAGCAGGATCGTCAGGCCAAGCTCGGCGTTGAGCCGCTTGAGCAGGGCGAGGATCGACTGGGTGGTGGCCGGGTCCAGCGCGGAGGTGGCCTCGTCCGACAGCAGCACCGACGGGTTGCCCGCCAGCGCCCTGGCGATGCCGACGCGCTGCTTCTGGCCGCCGGAGAGCTGGTGGGGGCGGTCGCCGCCGCGGCCCTGGAGGCCGACGAGGTCGAGCAGCTCGGCCACGCGCCGCTGCCGTTCGGCCCTGGGCACGCCCATGACCTCCAGCGGGAAGGCGACGTTGCCGGCCACCGTGCGCGAGGACAGCAGCGCGAAGTGCTGGTGGATCATGCCGATGCGCTGCCTGGCGCGGTTGAGCTCGCGGCCGGGCAGGGCGGTCAGGTCCTGCCCGGCGACGGTGACCGTGCCCGCGGTGGGGCGTTCGAGCAGGTTGACGCAGCGCAGCAGCGTGCTCTTGCCGGCGCCGCTCTGGCCGAGCACGCCGTAGATCTCGCCCTCGCGCACATGCAGGTCGACGCCGTCGAGCGCGACGGTCTGGCCGTACTGCTTGCGCAGGCCGGAAGCCTGGATCACGAAATTTCCCCACGAGTGAGAGCGGCCGGGTGGCGGGCCGCTTCCTTACACGAACATCACCGTCGGAGCGGTGGGATCTAGTGGCTGCCCGGAGGGAACGGCAGGTGGCTCAGCCTGCGCAGCACGAAGCAGAAAGTGTGGATCATGGTGACCTTCGAGGAGAACGGGCGGGGATCTGGTCTCTAACGGGCCGGCATTCGCCCCATACGCATGCGACAACACATGGCGTCCCGGTGGGCGCGGTGGTCGTTCGCGTATGCCTCGTTCACGCCGGTGCTAACGCCGCCTTTACATACTCCTATTCCGGGGAATTGTGGTGATCTGCGTCACTCAGCACCGCGGTGAGGAAACCGCCGCGCGGGGCGGGGCGGCCGTACCGGGCGGCGAGGGTGGAAGCATCGACCGTACGCGTCCGCCAGCCGCGGGCCGTCAGCCGGGCGACGGCGTCCGCGCCCGGGCCGCCCTTCCAGAGGGTGGCGATCCGCCGCAGCTCGGGCATCATGCGCACCCGCTCGGCGAGCACGGCGGCCGCGGCCGGGTCGTGCTCGAAAGCGAGCCTGCTGCCCGCGGCCGACAGCGCGCACACGCCGTCGAGGAGCCGCCCGGCCTCAGCCGGGCTCAGGTAGATCAGCAGGCCCTCGATCAGCCAGGCCGTCGGCCGCGCGGGGTCGAACCCGGCCGCGCGCAGGCTGCCCGGCCAGTCCTCGCGCAGGTCCACCGGCACCGGGACGCGCTCGCACCGCGCCGTCGCGGCCAGCCCGCGCAGCACGCCGTCCTTGAACGCCAGCAGCTCGGGCAGGTCGAGCTCGAACAGCCGCACGCCCGGCGGCCAGTCCAGCCGGAAGGCGCGGGCGTCGAGCCCGGCGGCCAGCAGGACGACCTGGTCGCAGCCGGAACCGCTCAGGTGGTCGTCGAAGAACCTGGTCCGGAACACCAGGTGGGCGCCGAAGAGATCACCCGCTCCGCTCCCCCGGCCCGCGTCCGGCGACCCGGCGTCCGCCGCCGCCACGAAGGCGCCCGCGTACGGGTCCTCGAACAGCCGGTCGGGCCGTTCGCTCTCGCGCGCCCGTAACCGGGCCGCGCCCACCGCCGTCCTCGCCACCCCATTCATATCGCTGACGATACATCTCCAGCGATACAATCGGCCACCATGAACGTGGCACGACTGCGCAGGCTCGGACGACGGCTGGTGGAGCTGTCGAAGACGGCGGCCGGCGAGACCAAGGGCCCGCCCCTCACCCCCGGCGAGGAGGCCGTCTTCGAGGACGTGCTGCGCCACCCGGGCGGCACCGTCGGCGAGATCCAGGCCAGGACGGGCTTCGTCCAGAGCCACGTGTCGGCCTCGGTGGCCCGGATGCGCGAGCGCGGCCTCGTCCGGACCGAACCCGACCCCGGCGACGGGCGGCGCACCCTGGTCACGCTGACGGATCCGGCGCTGGCCGCGGTCCACCGCCGGGCGGCCAGGCCGGTGGAGGAGGCGGTGCGCGCGGCGGTCGGCGACGATCCCGAACGCGCGGCCCGGGTCATGGCGCTGCTGGCGGAACTGGAGTCGCTGCTGCTCACCGACTGACCCGATTCACCGGCTCGTTCCCGGCCCCTCGCGCGCCGTTCGTTCAGGCCCCCGTACATGGAGCCGCCCCGCCGCATCCGGGTGCGGCGGGGCGGTGCCGGGGCAGCCCCCGGGCGCGGCGTCAGGCCGCGACCGTGGTGGCGACCTCGGCCGGGGTCAGCGCGATGTCGAGGACCTCGCGCACGTCGCTGACCGCGTGGATGGTCAGCTCGTTGCGCACCTCCTCGGGCACGTCGTCCAGGTCGGGCTCGTTGCGGGCCGGGATGAGCACCGTGGTGATGCCCGCCCGGTGGGCGGCCAGCAGCTTCTGCTTGACGCCGCCGATCGGCAGGACCCGCCCGGTCAGCGAGATCTCACCGGTCATGGCGACGTCGGCGCGGACCTGGCGGCCCGACAGGAGCGAGGCCAGCGCGGTCGTCAGCGTCACGCCCGCCGAGGGACCGTCCTTGGGGACGGCGCCCGCGGGGAAGTGCACGTGGACCGAGCGGTCCTTCAGCGCGGTGACCGGCAGCTCCAGCTCCGCGCCGTGCGAGCGCAGGTAGGACAGCGCGATCCGGGCCGACTCCTTCATCACGTCGCCGAGCTGGCCGGTCAGGGTCAGGCCGGTCTCGCCGGTCTCCGGGTCGGCCAGCGACGCCTCCACGTAGAGGACGTCGCCGCCGGCCCCGGTCACCGCCAGGCCCGTGGCCACGCCCGGCACGGAGGTGCGCTGGGTGGACTCGGGCAGCGACGACTCCGGCACGAACCGCGGCCTGCCGATGTAGCCGACCAGGTCGTCCGGGCCGACCGTGACGGGCAGCTCGTCCTTGGCCGCCACCTTGCGCAGGATCCTGGCGACCGCCCGCTCCAGCGAGCGCACGCCGGCCTCGCGGGTGTACTCGCCGGCCAGCCGCCGCAGCGCGCCGTCGTCGACCTTGACCTCCTCGGAGGTCAGCCCGGCGAGCTCCAGCTGCCTGGGCAGCAGGTGGTCGCGGGCGATGGCGACCTTCTCGTCCTCGGTGTAGCCGTCGAGGGTGACGACCTCCATGCGGTCGAGCAGCGGGCCGGGGATGGCCTCCAGCACGTTGGCCGTGGCCAGGAACAGCACGTCGGACAGGTCGAGCTCGACCTCGAGGTAGTGGTCGCGGAAGGTGTGGTTCTGGGCCGGGTCGAGGACCTCCAGCAGCGCCGCCGTGGGGTCGCCGCGGTAGTCGGCGCCGACCTTGTCGACCTCGTCGAGCAGGACGACCGGGTTCATCGAGCCGGCCTCGCGGATGGCCCGGACGACGCGGCCCGGCAGGGCGCCGACGTAGGTGCGCCGGTGCCCGCGGATCTCGGCCTCGTCGCGTACGCCGCCGAGCGCGACCCGGACGAACTTGCGGCCCATCGCGCGCGCCACCGACTCGCCCAGGGACGTCTTGCCGACCCCGGGAGGACCGGCGAGCGCCAGGACGGCGCCGCTGCGCCGGCCGCTCACCACGCCGAGACCCTTGTCCTGGCGGCGCTTGCGCACGGCCAGGTGCTCGATGATGCGGTCCTTGACGTCGTCGAGGCCCGTGTGGTCGGCGTCGAGCACGGCCCGCGCGCCCGCGATGTCGTAGTTGTCCTCGGTACGCTCGTTCCACGGGATGTCGAGCACCGTGTCGAGCCAGGTGCGGATCCAGCCGCCCTCCGGGGACTGGTCGGAGGTGCGCTCCAGCTTGTCGACCTCCTTGAGTGCGGCCTCGCGCACCTTCTCCGGCAGGTCGGCGGCCTCGACGCGGGCCCGGTAGTCCTCCTCCTCGCTCTCGGCGGTGTCGCCGTTGAGCTCCTTCAGCTCCTTGCGGACCGCGGCGAGCTGCTGGCGCAGCAGGAACTCACGCTGCTGCTTCTCCATGCCCTCCTGGACGTCCTTGCGGATCGTCTCGGCGACGTCGAGCTCGGCGAGGTGCTCGCGGGACCACTCGATGAGCCTGGCCAGGCGGTCGGCCGGGTCGGCGGCCTCCAGCAGCTCGACCTTCTGGGCGGTGGTCAGCCACGGGGTGTAGCCGGAGCTGTCGGCCAGCACCGAGGGGTCGTCGATCTGGTTGACCTGGTCGACGACCTGCCAGGCGCCGCGCTTCTGCAGGATGGTGGTGGCCAGGGCCTTGTACTCCTTGGCCAGCTCCTGGGCGCGCTCGCCGGCCGGAACCGTGTCGATCGTGTCGGCCTCGACCCACAGTGCGGCGCCGGGGCCGGTGGTGCCGGTGCCCACGCGCACGCGGTTGACGCCGCGGACCACGGCGGCGGGCTCGCCGCCGGGCAACCTTCCGACCTGCTCGATCACGGCCTGGACGCCGACGGCGCCGTAACGGCCGTCGATCCGGGGAACGAGGAGGACCCGCGGCTTGTTACCACCGGACGCGCGGGCCGCGTCGATCGCAGCGCGCACCTCGGAGTCGGACAGGTCCAGCGGAACCACCATGCCCGGCAGGACGACCTCGTCGTCGAGCGGCAGGACCGGGAGGATCAAGCTCTCACTCATGCGAACTCCAAAGGGTTGAGTTATACCGACTCAATTCATTGGAGCGCGCTGTTGTTCCCAACCTTGCCGATGTTCGCTCACGGCGATCGTAATGTTGTAAGTGATACCTGAGGGTGACGTCAGGATCAGACCTTGGTCTGACGTCCGGCCGCCCGCCTTTCCGTATCCTTGACCAGGTGAATCACCGTGCCCGGCGCTCGGCGCCCCTCGCCTCCCGGGGCGACGCGCGCACCGGCCCTCCGGAGTCGCCCGGAGGAGCGGCCGGGCGGTTCGCCGTGGCGCTGTGGCGGGCCTCGCTGGCCGTGCTGCGGCCCTTCACGCTCGCGTTGCTGACGGGCAGCGCCGATCCCCCGTCCCGGCCGCGTTCCCGGTGGCTGCGGATGCCGGTGCCCCGATGGCTGGCGCCGCTGGTCCCGGTGAAGACGTACAGCCTGTTGCGGATCGCCGAGCTCCTGCTGGGCGTGGAGCTGTTCGGCGTGACGCTGTCCACGACCCAGGAGTGGAACGAGCAGGCCGCCGCCACGCCCGGCGATCCCGCGCCGCTCTGGGGCGGCGCCGTCGTCCTCGCGGCCCTGGCCGCCGGCCTGCCCGTGGTGCTGCGGAACCGGTGGCCGCTGGCGGCCTGGCGGGCGGCCGCCGTGCTGACCCCCGTCGCCGTCTGCGCCAGCCTCACGATCGGGCAGGACGAGGGCTACGCGCCCTACCCGGTCGCGGTGGGGGTGGCGTACCTGCTGGCGCTCTATTCCGTGGGCGTGCGCTGCGATCGGCGGATCACGGTGGGGGCCGGGATCCTCACCGTCCTGTTGTGCCTGGCCGTCGACGTCGACTCGACGCCGGTGGTGGCCGGCGTGGCCGTGGTCGTGCTGCTGTTCGGCTACAACGTGCGCGCCCGGCGCAACGCCACGGCCCTGCTCATCGAGGAGGAGCGGCGCACCCGGCAGGCCGAGGGCGCGCAGGCGGTGCTGGAGGAGCGCGCCCGCATCGCCCGCGAGCTGCACGACGTGGTGGCCCACCACATGTCGGTGATCGCCATCCAGGCCGAGGCCGTGCCGCTCAGGGCCGCGGGCGACGCGTCCCAGCTGGAGGCGGGGCTGGCCGAGATCCGCGCGTTGTCCCTGGAGGCCATCAACGAGCTGCGCCAGGTCCTCGGCGTGCTGCGCGACCCCGAGGGCCGCACCGACACCGCGCCGCAGCCCGGCCTCGACCGGCTGGAGGAGCTGGTGGCCAACGCCCGCAACGCGGGGCTGACCGTGGCGGTCGACCGGCGGCGGTCGATCGGGCGGCTGTCGCCCGCGGTGGGGTTGTCGGCGTACCGGATCGTGCAGGAGTCGCTCAGCAACGCGATGCGGCACGCGCCGGGGTCGAGCGTCACCGTGGAGATCACCGCCGACGCCGGCACGCTGCGCCTGCGCGTCGCCAACGGCCCCGGCCGCTCCCCCGCGGCGGCGCCCGGCGCGGGCCAGGGGCTGGTGGGCATGCGGGAACGCGCGGCGCTGCTCGGCGGCACGCTCGACGCCGGGCCCACGCGCGGCGGCGGTTACCAGGTGAGCGCCGCGTTGCCGACGGAACCGCCGGTCGAGTCATCAAGCGGGCCGGCCACAGGGCTGCCGATCGAGGAGAGGGAGGGCGCCGCGTGATCCGCGTGCTGATCGCCGACGACCAGGGGATGGTCCGCACGGGGTTCACCGTGTTCCTGAGCGGCCAGCCGGACATCGAGGTCGTGGGCGAGGCGGCCGACGGCCGTGAGGCGGTGACGCGGGCCGTCGCGCTGAGCCCCGACGTGGTGCTGATGGACGTGCGCATGCCGGTCATGAACGGGCTGGAGGCGACCCGGGAGGTGCTGGCGGCGTGCCCGGCGTCGAAGGTGCTCATCCTGACCACGTTCGACCTCGACGACTACGTCTACGAGGCGCTGCGGGCGGGGGCCAGCGGGTTCCTGCTCAAGGACGCCTCGGCGGCCCAGCTCGCCGAGGCCGTCCGCGTGGTCGCCGCCGGCGACGCGCTCATCGCGCCGGCCATCACCAAGCGGCTGATCCACGAGTTCGCCCGGCTGGGCGGGCCCCGTCCGCCGTCGGGGAGGCGTCCGGAGGAGCTGACCGAACGCGAGACGGAGGTGCTGATCCTGGTCGCCCAGGCGATGTCCAACCAGGAGATCGCCCAGAAGCTGTTCGTGGCCGAGCAGACGGTCAAGACACATGTGGGCCGCGTGCTGACCAAACTGGGGTTGCGTGACCGCGCCCAGGCCATCGTCTTCGCCTACGAAACCGGCCTCGTCCGCCCCGGCGAGTAACCCGTCCCCGAACAAACACCCAGCGCTGGAACACGGACGGACATGAGGCCGGGGCGGCACCGAGCGCCACAGCACGACACCACAAGAGCCCAACGTACGAGTACGGCGCTGCCCAGGGCACGACGAGCCGGCAAGCCC
>NZ_JBSFGJ010000106.1:0-25070 GCF_053596515.1 Nonomuraea sp. NPDC001684 | reverse complement strand
GTAGGTGGTGGTGGGCGAGCCGCCGACGGCGCTGGTGACGACGGTGGCGGCGCCGTCGGCGATGATCGCCCGGCCGATGTAGGGGTCGACGTCGGTGCCGGTCATCTCGCCGACGGCCTTGACGTGGCCGACGTTCTCGGCGATGAGCGCGATCACCGCGGGCAGCACGAGCAGCACGGCGGAGAACCGGAAGTCGGGCGCGTGGAAGTCCGGCAGCCCGAACCAGTCGGCCCTGGCGACGGCGTCGAAGCTGACCCGGTCGTGCGGGAAGGCCGTGGCCACGCAGTACGTGCCCTCGGCCGGGCAGGCGGCGCCGGCCGCGTCGCGCAGGTTCTGGCCGGGCAGCACGGAGGTGACCGGCCCCGCCGCCCGGTCCAGCACCCAGGACAGCGCGAACCCGGTGACCAGCCCGATGAGCACCCCGACGCGTCCGGCGAACCCCTTGAACGCCACGATCACCACGAACGTCACCAACATCGTGATCAGCGCCACCCACTGGTCCTGCCCCCAGTAGACGTCCGCGACCACGTACGCCAGCCCGAACCCGATGAGCATCACCACCGCGCCGGTGACGACGGGCGGGAAGACCCGGTGGATGATCTGCACCCCGAGCACGTGCACGGCCAGCCCCGCCAGCGCCAGCACGAGCCCGGCGACCAGGATCGAGCCGGTCACGATGGCGTCGGCGACGCTCTGGTCGGTGCCGACGGCGGCCCTGATGGCGAACACGCCGCCGACGAACGACGCGCTGGTGCCCAGGTAGCTGGGCACCTTGCCCTTCACGATCAGCAGGAACATGATCGTCGCGACGCCGGACATCATCACGGCGACGTTCGGGTCGAGCCCCATCACCAGCGGGAACACGAACGTGGCGCCGAACATGGCGATCACGTGCTGGGCGCCGAAGCCGACCATGCGCGGCCAGCTCAGCCGCTCGTCGGGCCTGACCACCTCGCCGGGCGCCAGATGCCTGCCGTCACCGTGTCTGGTCCATCCGAAAACCATCTGCGCCCTCTCTTCCGGGCCGGCGACCGTGCCTTTGCGGGCACATTAGGACCGCTGGGATGCGGCTACACGGGCATGATCTGCCAAATATCCCGCGGTCACCAGAGCGAACCTCCGAACGGGGAAGTCGCCGGCCGGTCAGAGAGGGGGTTATCGGCCTGTTTCGGGCACCGGTTCGCGGCGCGTGGCGCGCAGCAGGTGGTAGCCGACGAGCAGCACGATCGTGCCGAGCGCGATGCCGCTGAGGGAGAACGTGCTGGTGATCGGGAAGGCGACCGGCCCGATGGCGATGATGATGCCCGCGCCCACCGGGACCAGGTTGACCGGGTCGGACAGGTTCACCTTGTTCTCGATCCAGATGCGGGCGCCGAGCAGGCCGATCATGCCGTACAGGATGGTCGTGACGCCGCCGAGCACGCCGTCGGGGGTCGCGGCCACGAGCGCGCCGAACTTGGGGCACAGGCCGAACAGGATCGCGATGACCGCGGCGATGTAGTAGGCGGCCGTGGAGTAGACCTTGGTGGCCGCCATGACGCCGATGTTCTCGGCGTACGTGGTGGTGGCCGGGCCGCCGACCGAGGTGGCGACCACGGTGCCGACGCCGTCGGCCATGATGGCGCGGCCCATGTAGCCGTCGACGTCCGCGCCGGTCATCTCGCCGACGGCCTTGACGTGGCCGACGTTCTCGGCGATGAGCGCGATCACGACCGGCAGCACCAGCACGATCGCCGACACCTCGAACACCGGCCCGTGCAGCGACGGCAGGCCGATCCAGTCGGCGTCGGCGACGCCCTGGAGGTTGACGCGGAAGTGCTCGGTCACCTTGCCGGTGGCGTCGGGGGCCAGGATCTTGCCGCCCACCACGTCCCAGACCCACGACAGAACGAACCCGAAGACCAGGCCGAGCAGCACGCCGATGCGGCCGAGGAAGCCCTTGAAGACCCCGATGAACACGAACGTGGCCGCCATCGTGAGCAGCGCCACCCACGGGTCCTTGGGCCAGTAGACGTCGGCCGCGACGTAGGCCATGCCGAAGCCGATCAGCATCACCACGCCGCCGGTGACGATCGGCGGGAAGACGCGGTGGATGATCCGCACGCCGAGCAGGTGGATGGCCAGCCCGCAGCCGGCCAGCACGACGCCGACGGCCAGCAGCGCGCCGGTGACGGTCGCGTCGCCGCCCCCGGCCGCCCTGATCGCCACCACGGCCCCCACGAAGGACGCGCTCGACCCGACGTAGCTGGGGATCCTGCCCTTGACGATGAGCAGGAACAGGATCGTCGCGACGCCGGACATCATCACGGCCAGGTTCGCGTCGAGCCCCATGACCAGCGGGAACACGAACGTCGCGCCGAACATGGCGATGACGTGCTGGGCGCCGATGCCGACCATCCGGGGCCAGGAGAGCCGCTCGTCAGGCTTGACGACCTCTCCCGGCGTCAGATGCTTCCCGTCGCCGTGCAGCTTCCACCCGAACACCGCGAACCCACCTCAATCTTCCGCCTGACCAGCGGCGACGTCTTCCGAAGTATGTCGGAGAGCACAATAAGGGGTGTCGCGACCATCCGGATACGGCGGGCCGTTATTGCACGTGGATCGTGAACCCGTCGCCGCTCACCACCTGGCCGGTACGGATCTTCGCCGTCTTCCGCAGCTCGACCTCGCCGTCGACCTGGACCAGGCCCTCGGCGATGAGGTGTTTGGCCATGCCGCCGGTCTCGGTGACCCCGCAGTACTTCAGCAGGTCGCACAGCGGGATGTACTCGGAACGCAGTTCGAAATCCAGATCCACGAGCCCCAAGCCTAGATGCCGCGCATGCGCAGCACGTGCAGGGCCAGGGTCAGGTTGAGCCGCAGGTGGGGGTCGTCGGTGAAGTTGCCGAGCAGGCGTTCCAGCTTCCCGATCCGGTAGCGCAGGGTGTTGTAGTGGAAGTGCAGCCGGCGGGCGGTCTCGGCGACGTTGAGGTTGGTCTCCAGGAGCACCTGCAGCGTGCGCCGCAGGTCGGCGTTCTCGGCGTCCTCGTCCCAGGCCAGCGGGCCCAGCGTCTCGCGGACGAACGCGTGCAGCTCGCCGGTGTCGTTCACCAGCGACAGCAGCCGGTAGACGCCGAGCTGGTCGAAGTGCGCGACCGCGCCCGGCCCGTGCAGCTGCCGGCCCACCCGGGCCGCCTTCATCGCCTGCGCGTACGCCTCCGGCAGCGTCCCGGCCCCCGGGCTCGGCCGCGAGGTGCCGGTCGAGAACGTCGCGGGCGGCACATCGGCGAACGCCGAGGCGGCGTCCTTGGCCACCCTGGCGGCGTCGAGCGAGGCGTCCACGACGGCGACGACCTCGTGCGAGAACCCGGCCACCGCGCCGCGCGGGTCGTGCCGCCGCACGGCCGCCGTCCAGCAGGACACCAGCCGGTCCTGGGCGCTGCGCTCGTCGCCGTCGGGGTCGAGCTCGGCCACCAGCACGATCACCGGCCGCGCCAGGTCCCAGCCGAACGCCCTGGCCCTGGCGTCGACCCGCTCGGGCGTGCCGGCCCGGCCGGTGAGCACGTCGCGCAGGAAGTCGGCCCGGTACTTGCTCTCGACCGCGTTGACCGCCTCCTGCCGGGTCACGACCAGCGCGGCGACGGTGGCGGCGCGTTCCAGGATGCCGATGTCGCTGTCGCGGATCGCGCCGGTGGCGCTGTAGGCGACGATCCGGCCGTGGTGGTGGCCGCCGGCCAGCACGGGGGCCGAGGCGAACGCCCTGCCGCGGCCCGGCGTGTCGGCGGACCGCGCGGGCGGCGGGCCCTCGCGGGAGATCGACTCGCGCAGGGCGGCGACGTGCTCGGCCGCCCCGGCGGTGGCCAGGACCTGGCCGGAGCCGTCCACGGCGGCCACGGCCACGTCGAGGAGCTGGGCCACCTCGGCGGCGACCTCGTTGAGCCCGCCACCGGCCAGCACCACGTGGACCAGCGCCCGGTGCGCCTCCTCGGCGCGGGCCAGCACGGCGGCCTGGCGGTTGAGTATGTCGGTGAGCACCTGGTTGAGGATGTCGTCGAAGCCGACGTCGTTGGGCAGCAGGATGAGCGGGAAGCCGAGCCGGTCGGCCTGCTCGGTCATCTCGGCGGGCAGCTCGTCCACGTACCGGCCGAGTTTGATCGCCAGGGCGGCCAGGCCGCGTTCGTCCAGGTCGGCGACCAGGCGGCCGAGCGACTGCGGCGTGTTGCGCAGCGGGTAGCCCGTGGTCAGCAGCAGCTCGTGCGGCTTGACCCAGGCCAGGATGTCGGGCACCTCCATGACGTTGAGCCGCTGCACGATGCGCCCGAGCCCGCTCTCCCCCGCGATCAGCCTGGCCTCGGCCAGCGTCGAGACGCCGAGCACCTCCCCGACCGAGACGCCGTGGATGATCGTTCCGGTGCTGGCCAGACGCACGGGGGGCTCCATGTGGTGATTGTGACTCCCCAGACGGTCTGTCAGGAAGAGCCAACCTTCCCGCTGACTGTTGGCAAATTTCTCCGTACGGAGGGTTCTCCGGCCGTTCTACGGTCAGGACCAGGGTCCGATGGGAGGTTCGGTGACCGTCAGTACTCATGCGCGGCGTGCCCGGGTCCGCGTGACGGGCGCGGCCAGCACCGCCGTGCGTCCCGTGCTGGAGGCCCCGCGCAGCCCGGCCCGGGTGCTCGCGGCGTTCTCCGCGGGGATATACCTGGAGGTCAGGACCGACTGCGAGCCTTCGGTGATCGCCCTGATCACCGGCGAGGCGGCCCGGCTGCCCAACTCGGTGCTGCTGGCCACGCCACTGCCGAAGGTCACCGTGGGTGACGACGCCTCCGTCGGCGACCGCGGCATCGAGCTGGGCTCGCTGAGCCTCGGCGTGCGCCGCTGGTGGGACCCGGCTCCGGCGCTGGGCCCGGTCGACCCGCTGAGCCTGGCCGACGTCGTCCTGGACGGCCCCGGACGGCCCGGCCTGGCCGGGAACGACGCCGTCGAGCTGCTGGCGCGCAGTTGCGCGCAGGCCCGGCTGCTGGGCGCGGTGACGGCGGCGGAACGGCTCGTGGGGCTCGGTCCCGGGCTCACGCCGAGCGGCGACGACGTGCTGGCCGGGCTGCTGGTGACGCTGCGGCACCTCGGCACGGCGACCGGCACGCGGCGGGCGGTCTGGCTGGCCGACTGGCTGGCGGCGACCGTCACCTACGACGCGCGCACCCGTACGACGCCGATCTCGGCGACGTTGCTGCACTGCGCGGCCAGGGGCGAGGCCAGCCCTGAGGTGACCGGCGTGCTGCGCGGCATCGCGGGCAGGCAGGCGCTCGAACCGGCGCTGCGGCGGTTGCACCGGCTCGGCCACACCTCGGGCGCCGACCTCGCCCAGGGCATCTCGATCGGGCTCGCCTCGGTCCGGGCGTTGAGCGGGCGCCCGTGAGCGACGACCTGATCCAGCTGAGAAAAGGGACGTACCACGACTCCGTCACCTTGATGCGAATAAGTCGTGCGCTGACCGAAATGCCGGGCGTGGAGGTGGCGATGGTGGCCATGGCCACCGAGCTCAACCTCGCCATCGTCCGCGACCTCGGCTTCGAGCCCCCGCCCGCGGGCCCCGGCGACCTGCTCATCGCCCTGCGCGGCGCCGACCCCGCGCGGGCCGTCGAGGAGCTGGACGCCCGGCTGACCGCGCGGGCCGCCACCGCCGCCACGGGGTCCGGGGAGCAGCCGCCGCGCACGACCTTTTCGGCCGCCAGGACGCCGGCCGACCTGGTCCTGGTGTCCGTGCCCGGCGAGCACGCCTTCTGCGAGGCCCGCGACGCCGTCGAGGCCGGGCTGCCGGTGATGATCTTCAGCGACGGCGTGCCGCTAGCCCAGGAGCGGTGGCTCAAGGAGCTGGCCGAGGAGCGCGGCGTCCTGGTCATGGGGCCCGACTGCGGCACCGCCTCGATCGCGGGCGTCGGGCTCGGCTTCGCCAACGTGCTGCGGCCGGGGCCGGTCGGCCTGGTGGCCGCCTCCGGCACGGGCGCCCAGCAGGTGTCCTGCCTGCTCGACTGGGCGGAGGCCGGGATCAGCCACATCCTCGGCGTGGGCGGCAGGGACCTGTCCGCCGAGGTCGGCGGGCTGGCCACGATGCGCGCCCTGCGGCTGCTCGACGACGATCCGGCCACCGAGCTGATCGTGCTGGTCGGCAAGCCGCCCGGACCCGGCGTGGCGGGGGCCGTCCGGGAGGTGGCGGCCGGGCTGCGCACGCCGGTGGTGGAGGCGGTGCTGCCGGAGACCGACCTCACCGAGGCGGCCGGGCGGGCGCTGCGGGCGCTGGGCCGCGGCGTGCCCGGATGGCCGTCCTGGCCGGGAGCGCTGCGCGGGGAGCCGCGGAGTGTCAGGGGGCTGTACGCGGGCGGCACGCTGTGCGCGGAGGCCGCCGTCCTGGCCGGGCCCGGCGAGTTCACCGACTTCGGGGACGACGCCTACACCAGGGGCCGGGCGCATCCGATGATCGATCCGACGCTGCGCCTGGAGGCCCTGTCGCGGGTCCGGGCGGACGAGGTGGTGCTCATGGACGTCGTCCTCGGCCACGCCGCCGACCCCGACCCGGCGGCCTCGCTCGCGCCGGCCGTCGCCCGTACGCCGGCCACCGTCGTGGTGGCGCTGGTCGGCAGCGCGGGCGATCCCCAGGACCTGCACCGGCAGGCCGCGGCGTTGCGCGAGGCCGGGGCGGCCGTGTTCGTCTCCAACGCCGAGGCCGCCCGCCACGCCCGGAGCCTCCTGTGACCCCGCCCGCCGTGCCCTCGTTCGCCGTTCGTCGCCTTGCCGGGAGGGTGTCGTGAGCCTGCTGTCGGGGCCGCCGCGGGTGATCACCGTCGGCGCGGGGCTGCTCGACGAGGCGCTGGCGGCCCAGGCCGTGCCGACGACGCCGGTGGCCTGGCGACCGCCGCTGCCCGGCACCGCCGACGCCCTGGCCAAGGTGCTGGCCGACCCGCGCAGGACGGCCGCCAACGAGCTGGCCGTGCGCAGGCTGACGAGCGCGCGGCCGTACCTGGTGGGCCTGCGGCGGGCCGCCGAGGTGCTGCCCGCGGGGACGCTCCTGCACGCCGGGCCGCCGATCGAGTGGGACCGCGCCTCGGGCCCGATGCGCGGCGCGCTGATCGGCGCGATGTTGCTGGAGGGCCTGGCGGGCGACGAGCGCGAGGCCGAGGCCGGGCTGGCGGCGGGCGCGGTCGCGCTGCGGCCCTGCCACGAGCACGCCACGGTGGGCCCGATGGCGGGCGTGGTGAGCCCGTCGATGTGGCTGCTGGAGGTACGCGACGAGGAGCACGGCGGCACCGCCTACTGCTCGCTCAACGAGGGCCTGGGCAAGGTGCTCAGGTACGGCGCGTACGGCCCCGAGGTGCTCGACCGGCTGCGCTGGATGGACGAGGTGCTCGGCCCGGTCCTCGCCGCGACGCTGGCCCGTACCGGCCCGATCGACCTGCGCTCGCTGATCGCGCAGGCCCTGCAGATGGGCGACGAGCTGCACAACCGCAACCGCGCGGCCACCTCGCTGCTGCTGCGCGAGCTGGCCCCGGCCCTGGTGGAGGCCGCGCCCGCGCAGGCGGCGCAGGTGCTGCGCTTCGTCAACGGCAACGACCACTTCTTCCTCAACGCGGGCATGGCCGCGGGCAAGGTGAGCACGGACGCCGCCCGCGACATCCCCGGCTCCTCGCTGGTCGTGGCCATGGCCAGGAACGGCACCGACTTCGGCGTGCAGGTCTCCGGGCTCGGCGGGCGCTGGTTCACCGGCCCGGCCGGGGTGCCGGACGGCCTCTACCTCGGCGCGTACGGCCCCCAGGACGCCAACCCCGACATCGGCGACTCCACGATCACCGAGACCTCCGGGCTGGGCGGCTTCGCGATGGCCGCCGCGCCCGCGATCGTGCGCTTCGTCGGCGGCGAGGTGGCCGACGCGGTCCGGGCCACCCGCTCGATGTACGAGATCACGCTCGCCGAGCATCCCGCGTACCAGATTCCCGGGCTCGGATTCCGCGGCACGCCCGTCGGCATCGACGTGACGCTCGTCGCCAGGACGGGCATTCTGCCGGTCGTCAACACCGGCATCGCGGGGCGCGTGGCGGGCACCGGCCAGGTCGGCGCGGGGCTGGTGGAGCCGCCCGCGCAGGCGTTCACCAGCGCGTTGATCGCACTCGCCGCTGAGTAAGTGATCAGTTTGAAAAGCCGTATATCTGCAGGTCAGAGCGGCTGTAAAGGGTCTTCGCCTTCCATTACCGATTTTCCGCCGATATCGTGGCGAACCTCATAATCTGCAAGTAGCGCATGGCGCACGGTGGCGCGTACGGCGATCCACCGCTCGAAGCGGTCACGCTCTGATGTGACGGATGAGGCTGAATGGGGGCGGCAAGATGGCAGCCGACCGCTTGCTCGGCGGGCCCGGCCCGGACCAGGGTGCGCCGGGGGGTGACCCGCAGAGCCAGGGGCGTCTGGTCGGCAGGCGTTACCGGTTGATGTCGCCGGTCGGCCGGGGCGGCATGGGCATGGTGTGGCACGCCCATGACGTGCTGCTCGACCGGGACGTCGCGGTCAAGGAGCTGATCCTGCCCTACGGGCTGGATCAGGCGGGCAAGCAGATGGCCCACCGGCGCATGCTGCGCGAGGCCAGGTCGGCGGCCCGGCTGACGCATCCGGGCATCGTCACCGTCCACGACGTCGTCGAGGAGGACGGCCGGCCGTGGATCGTGATGGAGCTGGTCCGCGCCTGGTCGCTGGAGCAGGCCGTGCGGCAGAGCGGCCCGCTGCCGGTGATCCAGGCCGCCGAGATCGGCATCCGCGTGCTCGACGCGCTCCGGCACGCGCACGCGGCCGGCATCCTGCACCGCGACATCAAGCCGGGCAACGTGCTGCTGACCTCCGACCGCGTGGTGCTGACCGACTTCGGCATCGCCGCCATCGAGGGCGACGTGACGATCACGCAGACCGGGCTGCTCATGGGCTCGCCCGCGTACGTGCCGCCGGAGCGGCTGTCCGGGCAGCCGATCGGGCAGGCGGCCGACCTGTGGTCCTTCGGCGCGACCCTGTACGCGGCCGTGGAGGGGCGGCCGCCGTACGAAGGGCCGGACGCGATCGCGGTGCTGGGCGCGGTGCTCACCCAGGAGCCGATCAGGCCGCAGCGGGCCGGGGCGCTGCTGCCGGTGATCGAGGGCCTGCTGCGCAAGAACCCGGCCGAGCGGCTCACCGCGGAGCAGGTCGCCGACCTGCTGGAAGCGGTGCTGCGCGCCCACGGCTCGGCCCGTCCGCGCCCGCCCGAGACGCTGCCGGCCGAGTCGGACCCGACGCCGCTTGGGATTCTGCCGCCGTTGGAGCACCCGTCCGGGCCGATGCCCTCGCGCATCGTGGAGACCCCTTCGGGGCCGGTGCGGGTGCCGTACGACCCGCTGGCCGGACCGGCGGGCGGGTACGCGATGCCGCCCTACGACGGCCTGTCCAGCCCGTCGGGCAGCCATCGCACCGACCGGCTGCCGTCCCCGGCCGGCGGCTTCGACGCCTTCGGCGGCCCGTCCGGCCCGCACCGGATGGAACCGCCCGCCGCTGACCTCGACGACCTCGACGACCTCGGCGCGCCCGTCCCGCCCGCGCCGCAGCCGATCCTGCCGCTGACGACGGACAGCAGGGCGGCCGCCGTCCCGGCCCCGTGGCCGCTGGCCTCGGCCGACGAACTGCGCGAGCACTCGCGCGACCTGTCGCACGACATCAGCCACAGCCGCCTGGCGACCCTGCCCGGCTCCGGCGCCGGATCGCGCTCCGGCCCGTCGGGCACCGGCGCCACCCGGACCGGTTCCTCGCGCACCGGCGCCACCCGGACCGGGCCGGCGCGCAGCGGCCCCTCGCGCGGCGGTGCTTCGCGGGCGGGCACCAGCCGCCGCAGGGTCCAGGAGGGCGACGGCCCCTGGATGCGCGGCGGCCGGCCCACGCCGTTGCTGATCGCCGGTGCGGTCGCTGGCGTGGCCGTGGTGATCGGCGCGATCGTGGTCATCCTGTCCGGCGGCCCGCCGCAGGTCTCGCCCGGCACGCAGTCCACCGCCGCCACCAGCCAGGCGCCGCGCAGGACCGGGCCGTCGCCGGTGCCCGACGGCTACAAGGAGCACACCCCGCCCGGCTTCGCGGCGGCGGTCCCGGACGGCTGGAAGCTGGCCGCCTCGGGGGACGCGGCCACCTTCACCGGCCCCAAGGACTCCGGCACCCGGATCGTCGTCGAGCAGGCCGCCCCGCAGGCCGACGGGCTCGCCGAGCTGAGCCGGCGCGAGGCCGACGGCGGGGTGGAGGGCTATATCCAGGTGCAGCTCCAGGCCACCGGCTACCGCGGCTGGAAGGCCGCCGACTGGGAGTACACCTACACCTCCAAAGAGGGCGTCCCCATGCACGCCCTGACCCGGTACGTCACTGTCGACGACAAGACCGCCTTCACGATCTCGTTCGACATGCCCGAGCTGAAGTGGGACGACCAGGCCGAGGTCCGCAAGACGTTCCTGGACACGTTCCGCCAGACCACCTGACCCATATTGCACTGATCATTCCAAAACGTGCTAGCGTGCTCGTCATGGCACGACCACGGACGTTCGAGGAGGACCGCGCCGTCGAGGCCGCCATGCGCGCGTTCTGGGACGCGGGCTACGAAGGCACCTCGACCCAGGACCTGTGCGAGGCCACCGGCCTCGGCCGCAGCAGCATCTACAACACCTTCGCGAACAAGCGCGACCTCTACGAGCGGGCCCTGCGCCGCTACCAGGAGGAGCGCACGTCCGCGCTGATCGAGCTCATGGCCTCCGGCCTGCCGGCCGTGGAGAAGATCAGGACCGTGCTGTGGCAGGCGGTCGACCCCGAGGCCGGCGACCCGGCCGGCTGCCTGGTGGTCAACGCCCTGGTGGAGCTGGCTCCGCACGACCCGGAGATCGCCGTCCTGCTGCGCCGCGACGGCGAGCGGCGGGTGGAGGCGATGCGCGGCGCGATCGAGCGCGGGCAGGCCCTCGGCGAGATCGGCGCGGACAAGGACGCCCTGGCGCTCGCGCACTTCGTCGTGGCCACGGTCAGCGGCCTGCGCGTCGCGGCCCGGGGCGGGGCGGGCCGGGCGGTGCTCGAATCCATCGCGACGACGGCGCTGACCGCTTTCTGACCTTTCCTGCGCCTCCATCGCTTTTGTGCCCGAGTTTTGTACTGAGCGTTCTAAAATTGAGGGAGTTCTCATGCCGTTGGCGGTGTTCATCCTGGGGCTGGCGATCTTCGCCCAGGGCACCTCGGAGCTCATGCTGGCCGGACTGCTGCCGGAGATGGCCGCCGACCTCGGCGTGTCCGTCCCCGACGCGGGGCTGCTGATCTCGGCGTTCGCGATCGGGATGCTGGTGGGGGCGCCGGTGCTGGCCGTCGTGACGATGCGCTGGCCGCGCCGGACGGCGCTGCTGACGTTCATGGCGGTCTTCGCGCTGACCCACGTCGCCGGGGCCCTGACCACCAGCTACGGCCTGCTGTTCGCCACCCGCGTGGCGGGCGCCTTCGTCTACGCCGGGTTCTGGGCGGTCGCGGCGTCCACGGCGGTCGGCCTGGTGCCGCCGAACGCCAGGGGGAAGGCGATGAGCATCGTGGCGGGCGGGCTGACCGTGGCCACCGTCGTCGGGCTGTCCCTCGGCACGGTCATCGGCCAGCACCTCGGCTGGCGCGCCGCGTTCTGGGCCGTGGCCGCGCTGTCGGCGCTGGCGGCCCTGGGCGTGCTGGCCACGATCCCCGGCGGCCGTCCCGAGCGGGAGGCCGCGCCGGGCGTCGCCGAGCAGCTGCGCTCGATGCTGAGCCCGCGCCTGTGGCTCGCCTTCGCCACCACCGCCCTGGCGACCGGCGGCCTGCTGGTCTCCTTCAGCTACCTGAGCGCGATGCTCGTGGACACGACCGGCCTGCGGGCCGCCTGGGTGCCCGCCGTCCTGGCGCTGTACGGCGTCGGCGCGGTGATCGGCATCACGATCGGCGGGCGCACCGCCGACACGCGCCCCTTCGCGACCCTGTACGCGGGCATCGCCGGGCTGGTCGTGACCTCGGTCCTGCTGGCTCTGGCCGCGCCGGTCGCGGTGCTGGCCGTGCCGCTGGTCCTGTTGCTCGGCGGGTTCGGCTTCGCCACCAACCCGACGCTGAACACCCGCGTCTTCACCCTGGCCAAGGACGCCCCCACGATGGCCGCCGCGATGAACGTCTGCGCCTTCAACGTCGGCATCACCGTCGGCCCGTGGCTCGGCGGGCTGGCCATCGGGGCGGGCGCCGGATACCCGTCCGTCGGCTGGATCGGCGCCGTGCTCGGCGCGGCGGCGCTGGGCGTGGTGGCCCTGTCCGCCCGTCCGGGCCGGGAGCCGGTCGCCGCGGCCCACCGGGCCGAAGCCGTCCCGAGGGCGTGAGGTACGGTCCTGGCCATGGAACTGGCGAGCATCCACTTCTATCCCGTCAAGTCCACCGCCGGGCATGACGTCCATGAGGCCGAAGTGCAGCCGTGGGGGCTGGCCGGCGACCGGCGTTACCTCGTGACCGACGGCCAGGGCGGCATGCTGACCGCCCGCGAGCACCCCAGGCTGCTGGCCTGCGTGGCCCAGCTCGACGGCGACACCCTCACCCTGACCGGCCCGCACGCGCCCCCGCTGCGGGTCACCCCGACTTCCGCCATGACCACCGTGGACGTCTGGCGCACGCCCGTGGAGCTCACCGACTGCGGCGACGACGCGGCACGCTGGCTGTCGGACCTGATCGGCCGCCCGGCGCGGCTGGCCTGGCTCGACGACCCGGCCCGGCGTCCCGTCAACCCCGAGTACGGCCTGCCCGGCGACCGGGTGAGCCTGGCCGACGGCTACCCCCTGCTGCTGACCACGACCGCCTCACTCGGCCGGCTCAACGACTGGATCGCCGAGACGGCGGCCGAACGCGGCGAGGAGGTCCCCGAGCCGCTGCCCATGCACCGCTTCCGGCCCAGCGTGGTGATCGACGGGGCGGAGCGGCCGTTCGCCGAGGACGAGTGGAAGCGGCTGCGCATCGGCGCGGTCGCCTTCCGGGTGACCAAGGGCTGCGACCGCTGCGTGCTGACCACGATCGACACCGCGACGTACACCAAGGGCAAGGAGCCCATCAGGACGCTGTCCCGCCACCGCAAGTGGGACGGCAAGGTCTGGTTCGGCATCAACCTGATCCCGGACGCCCCCGGCACGATCACCGTGGGGGATTCCGTCACCATCCTCTGAAAAGGGCACCTTTCCCAATAGAAATGGATGCCTGTCCTCTTTGGGGGGATGTCGGGGGCTATGCGAGACTTCACAGGTGACCAGCGCCCCCACGAAACCCCCCGTCTCCCTGCCTGACCTCGTCAGCGTCCAGCGTCGAACCTTGGTCGTCCTGTCCGCCGCGCAGATCGTGGGCGGCGTCGGGGTGGCCGTCGGCCTGGCGCTCAGCTCGGTGGTCGTGGACGAGCTGTCCGGCTCGACCGTGATCAGCGGGTTCGCCGGAACCGCGACCGTGCTCGGGGCGGCGCTGCTCGCGCTGCCGACCGCGCGGCTGTCGAGCCTGGGGGGCCGCCGGGTGGGCCTGTCGCTGACCTACCTGGCGGCGCTGGCGGGCTGCGCGCTCTCGGTGGCCGCGATCAGCCTGGGCAACTGGCCGCTGCTGCTGGCCGGGCTGGTGCTGGTCGGCGGCGGCAGCGCGGGCAGCCTGGCGGCCCGCTACTCGGCCACCGACCTGTCGCCCAAGGGCCACTCGGCCCGGCACCTGTCGCTGGTGGTGTGGGCCTCGACCGTCGGCTCGGTCGCCGGGCCCAACCTGGCCGAGCCCGCCGACCGCATGGGGATCGAGGCCGGGCTGGCGGCCAAGGCGGGGCCGTTCGCGTTCGCGGCGCTGGCGTTCGCCGTGGCGCTCGTGATCATCATCGGCGGCCTGCGCCCGGACCCGCTCAAGCTGGCCCGCACGCTGGACGGCGCCCCCGAGCCCGGCCCCGGCCGCCACCGCACGATCAGGACGGGCCTGCGCACGCTGCGCGAGACCCCCATGGCCCGCCGCGCGCTCGTCATGATCGCGGTGGCCCACACCGCGATGGTCTCGATCATGTCGATGACGCCCGTGAAGCTCCACCACGACGGCTCGAACCTGAACGTCATCGGCCTGGTGATCAGCCTGCACATCGCCGGCATGTACATGTTCTCGCCGGTCGTCGGCTGGCTGGCCGACCGGGCGGGCAAGGTGCCGGTGCTGGTGCTCGGGTCGGCGCTGCTGCTGGCCGCGGCCGTCCTGGCGGGCACCGCGGGGCACCGGGTGTGGCAGGTGACGACGGCCCTGGTCGTGCTCGGGCTCGGCTGGTCGTGCGGGCTGGTCGCCGGGTCGGCGCTGGTCACCGAGTCGGTGCCGATCGACCGCCGGCCCGCCGTCCAGGGCCTGTCCGACCTGCTGATGAACGTCTGCGGCGCCACCGGGACGATCATCGCGGGCGCCATCGTGGGCATCCTGTCCTACGGCGTGCTCGGCCTGGTCGTCGGCGTCATGGTCACGCTGGCCGGGCTCTGGCTGGTCTCGGCCCGGTACCGCGACAGACCGGCCTGAACGGTCACTTGGCGTCGGCGTAGCACCCCACGGCCACCGTCTCCATCGGGAAGCGCACCGGGGTCGAGCCGAACAGCAGCCTGCTCGCCTCCGCGGCCGCCGCCGTCACCGCCGCGGTGACCTCCTCGGCCTGTTCCAGCGGGCAGTGCACCATGACCTCGTCGTGCTGGAAGAACACCAGCCTGGCGGGCTCGGGCAGCAGCCCGCGCAGCACCGCCAGCAGCGCCAGCGCCCATTCGGCGGCCGTGCCCTGCACCACGAAGTTCCTGGTGAACCTGCCCCGGTCGCGGGCCGCCCGGCCGCCCTCCGGGCCGGACACCAGCTCCTTCCACCGCCCGGACGGCGGCGGGCTGGTCCGCCCGAGCCACGACCGCACCAGCCGCCCCTCCTCCCCGGCCTTGGCCGCGTCCTCCACGAACTGGTACGCCTTGGGGAAGCGCTGGCGCATGACGGCCAGCAGCTTGGAGGCGTCGCCGCTGGTGCCGCCGTACATGGCGGACAGCATGGCGATCTTGGCGTTCCCGCGCTCGCCGCCGAACGACTGGGCCAGCGCCGAGTACAGGTCGATCTCCCCCGCCGCCCTGGCCAGCCCGCCGTCGCCGGCCATCGCGGCCAGCACCCTCGGCTCCAGCTGGGCCGCGTCGGCGACGACCAGCGTCCATCCCGCGTCGGCCACCACGACCCGGCGCATCACCTTGGGGATCTGCAGCGCGCCGCCGCCGCTGGTCGCCCACCGGCCGGACACCACGCCGCCGACGACGTACTCGGGCCGGAAGCGCCCGCCGCGCACCCACTGGTCGGCCCACACCCAGCCGTGGAAGCTGTAGAGCCGGGCCAGCTCCTTGTAGGCCAGCAGCGGCGCGACGGCGGGATGGTCGATCTTCTTCAGCTCCCACGACCGGGTCGTCTTCAGCGCCACCCCCGCCCCCTTGAACGCCTTGACCAGCTGCTGCACCGAGTCGGGGTTGACCGGCCGCCCGAAGGCCGCCGCCACCTCGTCGGCCAGCGCCTGCAGCTTGGCCGGGCGCATGCCGTGCACGGGCCGCGGGCCGAGCAGGTCGGTGAGCAGCGCGTCGTGCACGTCCAGGCGCCAGGGCATGCCCTCGTGCGACATCTCGGCCGCGACCAGCGCGCCCGCGGACTCGGCGGCGACCAGCAGCCGGAAGCGGCCGGGCTCGGGCAGCGCCTCGATCCGGCGGAGCTGGTCGGCCAGCACCTCGGCCACCGCCTCGGCCCCCAGCGGCTCCGGCGCGAACAACGTGCCGGGCACGCTCGGCTGGTCGTCGGGCACCGGCAGGCCGTGCAGCCGGGCGTGGGCGGCCCGCGCCGAGCGCGGCTCGCCGTAGCGGCCCTCGTGGGCGAGCAGCAGCCCCTCGGTGAGCGCGAGGTCGTGGCAGCGCGCGACCCGCACGCCCCGCCCCAGCAGCTGAGGGTACGTCTCCCGCGTGTCGGCCCAGACCCACCGCGGCCCGCCCCCGGACTCCAGCTCCCGCACCGCGGACGCCGGGTCGGCCGCGCGCCGGGCCGTTCCTCCGACGGGGAGCACCGTCTCCCCCGCTACCACGACATACACGCACATAAGGGTGCCAAACGGCTACGACAAATCGATGTGCACCTCGTCCTCCAACGGCGGCCGGAGCTCCTGCTCCAGGCAGCCGGTGGCGGCGAAGCAGCGCAGGGTCAGCCGGCCGGGTGTGACCGACGCGTGCAGGAACTGCTTGAAGAACGGCGGCTGGTCCCAGTCGGACAGCTCCGACAGGAAGCGGTGGAACACCTTGTCCACCGGCAGCCTGAACGGCCACGGCCAGGCCCCGAGCAGCCGCGCCGCCCAGCGCATCCGCCGGGTCACCGTGACCGCGCCCTCGACCGGCCGGGCCGGACGGTTGCCGATCTGGCTGGACATGATGCACACCGCCTCGTCGGGGGTGAGACAGAGCCACTTCATCCGCAGGCGGCGGGCGTAGAGCTGGCTGTAGAAGGACAGCGAGTCGCCGCGCAGCGGGTAGCACTTGAAGTCGTCCTCGGCCACGCCGGCGACGTCCACCCTGCCGATGATGTGGGTGGCGTGCATGAAGGCGCCGCCGCCGCCGGTCACGATGTACTGGATCACCCGGTCGCCCACCTTGACCGGATAGCGCTGGTAGTTGTGCACGTCTCCGCCGATGGCCGCGACGTACCGGTGGGCCGGGTCGCGCACGATGTCATCGATCGTGCCGCCTTCCTCCAGCGGTGACGGCTTGTGCACGTTGCCTGTGTAGATGGGCTTCCCGGTCACCAGGATCTTCGGCCGCGGGTCGAGCGAGACGCGGCGCAGCCAGGCCGTCTGGGCCTTGTCGATCACGTTCTTGATGCCGGTGTCCACGCCCACGACCAGCAGGCTGTCGCTCTCGATCGCCCAGTACGGCGCCGGCTGCGCGGCCTGCTGGGCCGGCCGTCCCCGGAGCTCGCGCGCCTCGGCCAGCCTGCCCTCGTCGATCGTCTCCGGCTTGCGCCACAGCAGCCCGCGCAGCCCGCGGTCCGGCGTCGGCTTGAGCGGCGGGGCGTCGCAGAAGACCCGCATGAAGCCGCCGAGCCCGTCGTACCAGTCGTGGTTGCCGGGGATCGCGTAGATCGGCGCCTGGTAGTCCTTGTACGGGCGGAAGAACTTGTTCCCGTACTCGTTGCCCGACCCCGTCGGGTAGATGACGTCGCTGGCGATGACCGCGAACGAGGTGTCCTGCCCGAGCCTCAGCATCCCGGGGACGACGGCGTACTGGGAGGCGTCGCCCTCGCCGGTGTCGCCCAGAATCAGGAAATTGAAATGTCCCCCGACGCCGGGCTTGATGCGAAATTCCGGATCTATCCCGCGGGCTTCCTGAGCCGCGATCCACCGTTTCCGCACCTCCCCCGAAGGATCACCGAACAAGGTCGCCAGGATCTCGTTCCTGGACAACCAGAGCGTGCGTAAATTCAGCCAGGTGAATCCGCCCTTGTCCGGTCTGAGCTGGGCGAACGTCCCCGGTTCTGCGCAGGCCCAGCCGGCCCCCGCCTTCGACACCCGTGACGAATGCTGCTTCCCGCGCTCGGCCGCGACTTCCACCATGACCACATCTTTACCGGCATCCACCATTCGCGCACACTCCACGCTCCGTACTCCCGGAAACACAGATGGTGCGGCATGGTGTAACCTCACGTCCCCAAGCAAGCCCTTGGGACGCGGAGGTGGGCTCCCATGAACCGGAACGGCCCGGACGACGCGACCCGGATGGGCAGCCCCGACGCGGCGGCCGTGCAGGCGTTACTCGCCTACGCCCTCACCCTCCCCCGCCGGGGCGGCCGGGGCGTCGACCGGGCGCTCGAAGCCGTCGCCCAGAGCCGGGCGCTGGCCGCCCGCTCCCCCGCCGAGCACACCGGCCTGCTGGCCCACTGCCTGCGCACCACGGCCAGGATGCTGCTCGACCGCTCCCGCGCCACCGAGGCGCTGCCCATGGCGCAGGAGGCCGTGGCGCTCAGCCGCGGGCTGGAGGGCGGCCACCTCGCGGTCTCCCTCTACCGGCTGGCCGAGGCGTACGAGGCCCTCCACCGCTACAGCGACGCCGCCGAGACGCTGGCGGAGGCCGATCAGATCCCCGGCGGCGACTGAGGGACCAGCACCCCCGGGTTGAGGATCCCGGCCGGGTCCAGCCGGTCCTTGACGGCCTGGAGCACGCCCACGCCCAGCGGGCCCAGCTCCGCGCCGTAGGCGTCCCGGTGGTCGCGGCCCACCCCGTGGTGGTGCGAGATCGTCCCGCCGGCCTCGACGATCGCCGCGTTCACCGCCTCCTTGGCCCGCTCCCACTGTTCGACCGGGTCGCCGTGCTGCGGGGTCACGACGGTGAAGTACAGCGAGGCGCCGGTCTCGTACACGTGCGAGACGTGGCACATGACCAGCGGCGAGCCGAGCGCGCCGAGCAGGGCCAGCCGGACGGCGTCGTACAGGCGCGGCAGGTTCGACCAGAACCCGGCCGTCTCCAGGGTCTCCACGGTGGCGCCCGCGCCGAGCAGCGAGTCGCGCAGGTACGGCGCGGAGAAGCGGCCGTGCTCCCACGCCTGGCCGGGCTCGGGCCCCAGCGGCTCGCCGCCGTGCCGGGCCAGGACCGCGGCGGCCGCGGCGTGCCGGTGGCCGATCCAGTCGCCCTCGACGCCGAGGATCACCAGGCAGCCGGAACCGCCGCCGCCGATCGCGTCCGGCCGGGCCAGCCCGATCATGGTCTCGGTCTCGTCGGAGAGCCGCAGCACGGTGGGAAGCGGGCCTTCCTGGGCGAGTGCCCGCACGGCGGCCGTCCCCGCTCGGAACGACTCGAACCGCCAGCCCTCGTAACGGCGCTCGGCCGGCCGCCTGCGCACCCGCAGGCGCAGCGACGTGATGACGCCGAACGCCCCCTCCGAGCCCAGGACGAGCTGGCGCAGGTCGGGCCCGGCCGCGGACTTGGGCGCGCGGCCCAGCTCCAGCGTCCCGGACGGCGTCGCCAGGGTGAGGCCGACGACCATGTCGTCGAAGCGCCCGTACCCGGCCGAGGCCTGGCCGCTGGAGCGGGCCGCGGCGAAGCCGCCGAGCGTGGCGTACTCGAAGGACTGGGGGAAGTGCCCCAGCGTGAGGCCGTGCTCGGCGAGCAGCCGCTCGGCCTCGGGGGCGCGCACGCCCGGCTCGAAGTCGGCCACCATCGACTCGGCGTCGACCGAGCGCAGCCGGTCGAGCCGGCCCAGGTCGAGCGCGATCACGCCGGTGAAGCCGGCCCGCGCGGCCACGAGCCCGCCGACGACGGAGGTGCCGCCGCCGAACGGCACGACCGCGATCCGCTCGGCCGCGCACAGCCGCAGCAGCTCCTCCACCTCCTCGTGCGAGCCGGGCAGCACGACCGCGTCGGGGGCGTCGGAGCCGTCTCCCGCGCGCATCCGCAGCAGGTCGGGCGTGGACTTGCCGCGCGTGTGCCGCAGCCTGGCCTCGTGGGAGGTCAGCACGTGCGCGGGCCCGGTGACGGCCGCGAGCGCGGCCAGCACCGGCTCGGGCAGCGCGACCGGCGGCAGCCGGACCTCCTCGATGGCGGCGGCCGGGGTCTCGGGCGCGCGCACGCCGAGCAGGTCGTGCAGCAGCTTGCGGATCTGTTCGGGCAGCTCGCGGGCCTTGGCGGGGTCGCCCCAGCCACACCACAGCATGGGTTCACCGGTCACGCATACACTGTGACACATGACGTCGAACCGTCACAATGAGGGTGTGCTGGACGCGGCCCGCGCGTGCGTCCTGGCCTACGGCGTGCGCAGGACCACGCTCACGGACGTGGCCAGGCGGGCGGGCGTGTCGCGGATGACGATCTACCGCCGCTGGCCGGACGTGCGCTCGCTGGTCGCCGACCTGATGACGCGGGAGTGGGTCGCGGTCGTGTCCGGGCTCGACCTGTCCGATCCGGTGCCCGCGATCGTGGCGGGCGTGCGCGGGCTGCGCGGGCACCCGCTCTGGCGCAAGATCGTGGAGGCGGACCCCGAGCTGCTGCTGCCGTACCTGCTGGACCGGCGGGGGGCCAGCCACGAGGCGGTGCTGGCCCTGCTGGAGCCGGCCGTCGGCGGGCCGGCCAGGGCGCGGGCCGTGCTGCTGGTCGCCCAGTCGTTCCTGCTGTCGGCCCCCACGATGCTCGACCCCGTGACGCTCGACGACCTGGACGCCGAACTCGCCGCCCTGCTGGAGGCCTACCTTGGATAGCTCGCTGAACGCCCGCAGAAGGTCGTACGAACTGGGCGTGGTCGCCGACGGGCGGCTGGACGTGCTGGTGGTGGGGCTCGGCGCGACGGGAGCCGGCGCGGCCCTCGACGCCGCCTCCCGCGGGTTGAGCGTAGCGGCGGTCGACGCGCACGACCTGGCCTTCGGCACGTCGAGGTGGAGCTCCAAGTTGGTCCACGGCGGGCTGCGCTACCTGGCCAAGGGCCAGGTGGACGTGGCCTACGAGAGCGCGGTCGAGCGCGGCATCCTACTCAGGACGACGGCTCCGCACCTGGTCAAGGCCCATCCGTACCTGCTGCCGCTGACGCCGGCGGTCTCCCCGCGGCAGGCCGCCCTGGTGATGACCGGCTACCGGCTCGGCGACGGGCTGCGGACCGCGGCGCGCACGCCGCGCCGCCTGCTGCCCGGCCCCACGCGGCTCGGCGCGGCGCGCGCCCACACGCTCGCGCCGGTGCTGGCGCGCGACGGGCTGCGCGGCGGCCTGCTGTCGTGGGACGGCCGGCTGCTCGACGACGCGCGCCTGGTCGTGGCGCTGGCCAGGACCGCCGCCGGGCACGGCGCCCGCGTCCTGACCCGCTGCCGCGCCCTGAGGCTCACGGACGAGGGCGCCGAGGTGCGCGACGAGCTGACCGGCGAGCGGTTCACCATCCGGGCCAGGGCGGTGGTCAACGCGACGGGCGTGTGGGCCGGGCAGCTCGACCCGGCGGCGCGGCTGCGGCCGTCCCGGGGCAGCCATCTCGTGCTCGACGCCGGGACGCTGCCGGGGCTGATCGCCGGCATGCACGTGCCCATTCCCGGAGAGAGCAACCGATTCGCGCTCGTACTCCCCCAGGGCGACGGCCGCGTCTACGTCGGACTGACCGACGAGCCGCTGGACGGGCCGGTGCCCGACGTCCCCGAGGTGCCCGCCGAGGACGTCACGGCGCTCCTGGAGGTGCTGAACGGCATTCTCGAGGCTCCGGTGACCCCTGAGGCGGTCGCGGGCGCGTACGCGGGCCTGAGGCCGCTCCTGGCCGCGGACGGCCGCACGGCGGACCTCTCGCGCCGGCACGCGGTGCTGTCGGACGGCGGCGTGGTCACGGTCATCGGGGGCAAACTCACCACGTACCGGCGAATGGCCGAGGACGCCATCGACCGGGCGGTCTCCCTCAAAGACCTCAACGCCGGACCGAGCCGGACGAAGCACCTCCCCCTGGTCGGCGCGGGCCCGCAGCCGGACGGCGTGCCGCCCCGGCTGGCCGAGCGGTACGGCAGCGAGGCCGCGGCGGCGTACGAGCTGGTCAAGGCCCACCCCGAGGAGGTCGGGCTCGGCCTGACCAAGGGCGACCTGCTCTGGTCTGTCTGGCACGAGGGCGCGCTCGACGAGGCCGACCTGCTGGACCGCAGGACCAGGATCGGCCTGGTCGCCGCCGACCGCGACCGGGCGCTGCCCGCGACACGCGACGTGCTCGGGACCGGGTGACCCCGGCCCCGAACCCCGCCGATGCGTTAGGTTATCCTTACCTAATTCTTCGGGAAGGGGGAGGCGTTGGCGAGGGGATGCGAGCATCCGGCGGGCTGCCACACGGGAGCCATGCCCACCCTGGCCAGCGCCACCGTGGGAGCCAGGCTCTGGCTGCTCGTCGAGTACGCCGGGCCGTGGCCGTCCCACCTGGAAAGCTTGCAACTTCCTGAAGAAATCTCCGAACTCGTGCGCAGAGCGCTCGAACGCGGTATCAGGCCCCAGCTCATCAGGCGGCCGGGCAAGCGAACCCGCCAGCGGGACCAGGGGATCCGTGTGCTATTGGCCTACGCGGCGGGCGACCGCCCCTGGTTGGCCGGCGGCGTCGTCGCAGGTCCGGACGATCTTGACCTGGACGCCTTCGTGGCCGGAGTGCTCCCGGAGTCCTGCATACTTGAAGACGAGCCGGTATTTCTGGTCTGCACGCACGCCAAGCGCAATGCGTGCTGCGCCCGCATTGGACTACCCCTCGCTCGGTCGCTGGCCGAATCTTTGCCGGACAGAGTGTGGGAAACGTCACACGTTGGCGGCGATCGCTACGCCGCCAACCTCGTGTGCTTGCCACACGGAATTTTCTACGGCAGCATGTCTCAGGCTGCTGCACTGGCAGCGGCTAACGCGTACCGGTCGGGCGAGATCATTCTCGACCGTCTCCGGGGGCGCGCAGGCATCCCTGAGCCATTGCAAGCCGTCGAGCATTTTGCCCGAGCCCATACGGGAGAGTGCTCCGTCGGCGCAGTGGCCGTGGAATCCTCCAGGTCGGACGGCGACGTCACCGAAGCAGTCGTGCGCTGCGGAGACGTCCGGTTCCAGGTTGTGGTTGAGCCATCGGCGTTCACAGCGCCGTGTGGTACGGCTTGCGCCGAGACGATCACCACCTACCGGCTGGTTTCGCTGGACAGGCTCACGCCTGTGCGGTACGCCACGCCCGCCCTCGCCTGACTAGGGAACATCACGGCCCGTCCTTGCGTTGGAACAGTGACGCCAAAAGCGTCCAATGCGGCTCAATTACCGAAATACCTCTCACGAAGGTGGTTTTCTCATGTCTCAGGTACGTCGGCAGCTCGCCCGCCCGCGCCCCAGCTGGGGTTGGCAGGATGATGCCGCGTGCCGGGGTGAGGATCTCGTGCTCTTCTTCGGCCCCGACGGGGAGCGGCAGCCCGAGCGTGACGTACGTGAGCGGAAGGCCAAGGCGATCTGCGCCGGGTGCCCTGTCCGCAACGAGTGCCTAGACTACGCGCTGTCCCGGCCGGAGAAGTACGGCACGTGGGGCGGTCTCAACGAGGACGAGCGCGCCAGCGAGCGTCGCCGTCGCATGCGCCGCGCCGCCAGCGCCGGCATCTCCGCCGCCTGACACACCTCGGCAGCATCAACGATCATCGCGTGATCACTCAGTTGTCCCGATGAACCGGAGCCTGGCCTTCCATGTCCAGGCTCTGGCGAACCCGGTCGGGGCAACTGCCTGATCAGGCCCGAGATCGTCATCCCGCACAAAGCATCGCCCGGCCACCCCCGCCCGACCCAGGGCAGGGGTGGCCGTCGCGTTTCCCGTCGTGCGCGCCTCTCGTCCGGGAATGTGCGCAGGTCACCGGGCTCGGGCGGACCGGCAACGACGTCATGAGCGTCCCTGAAGGTCGTCTCATGTTCGGAATGCCGTCATGTGCCGCCTCTAGCGTGCCCGCCATGAGACGCATCACCACCCTGACGTGCGCGGCGGCCCTGGCGCTCGCCCTCGCCGCCCCGGCCACCGCCGCCATGGCCGACCCCGCCCGGCCCGGGGACCGCGGCCCCGCCGCGTTCGGCCGCGCCACGCTGACCGGCTTCGCCGCGCTGCCCGCGCAGACCTACGTGCCCGGCAGCGAGCCGTCGGGCTCCCTCCTCGGCGCCGCGCCGGTCAACGGCGTCACCCCGCCCTTCCCCGGCCAGCCCGTGCAGGGCTTCAGCGGCATCGCCCGCCGCCACGACGGCACCTTCGACGTGCTGTCCGACAACGGCTTCGGCAACAAGGCCAACAGCGCCGACTTCCTCCTGCGCGTGCACCGCGTCAAGCCGGACTTCGCCGCCAGGACGGTCGAGGTGCTCGGCGGCTTCAACCTGACCGACCCGCGGGGACTCGTCCCGTTCGCCCTGACCCGCCAGGACCGTACGCTGACGGGCTCCGACTTCGACGTCGAGTCGATCGTGCGCGCGACGGACGGCACCTACTGGATCGGCGACGAGTTCGGGCCGTTCCTGCTGCACTTCGACCGCAAGGGCCGGCTGCTCGACGCCCCGATCGAGCTGCCCGGCGTCAAGGCCCCCGAGAACCCCTGGCTGAACGGCGCCCAGCCCAACCTGGCCAGCTCCAAGGGCTTCGAGGGCATGGCCAGGTCGGTGGACGGCCGCCGGCTCTACCCGCTGCTCGAAGGCACGGTGAGCGGCGACCCGGCGGGCACTCTGCGGATGAACGAGTTCGACCTGCGCAAGCGCGCGTACACCGGGCGCACGTGGACGTACCGGCTGGAGGACCCCGCGCACTCCATCGGCGACGCCGTCGCCGTGGACGCGAACCGCTTCCTGATCATCGAGCGGGACAACCTCCAGGGTGACGCGGCCAAGGTCAAGCGCGTCTACCTGGCCGACACGCGCGACCGCGACCACGACGGCGCCCTGGACAAGACGCAGGTGGCCAACCTGCTCGACCTGGCCGACCCGCGCGGCCTCGGCGGCGCGCCCGGCACGTTCCGGTTCCCGTTCCAGACCATCGAGGACGTCGTCGTCCTCGACGACCGCACCCTGGGCCTGCTGGACGACAACAACTTCCCCTTCTCCAGCGGCCGCACGCCGGGCCGTCCCGACGACAACGAGTTCATCACCGTCCGGCTCTCGCGCGGCCTTCAGGCCGATCCGCGAATTTTCCGGTAGAAGCATGTAGAGAAGCGTGGGACGGCTCCGACCTCCTGCTGACAAGAGCCCGCAGAAGGAGTTCGACATGCAGTCCACGGTTCAGACCGTCACCTCGGCCGACGGCACCCGCATCGCGTTCGAGAGCAGCGGCGAGGGCCACCCGGTGATCCTGGTGGGCGGCGCCTTCAACGACCGCACCACCGTCGCCGCCCTCGCCGCCGCGCTCGCCCCCGGTTTCCGCGCGATCGCCCACGACCGCCGCGGCCGGGGCGGCAGCGGCGACAGGCGGATCAGCGAGATCCGCCCCTCGCGCAGGGTGACCAGGAAGATCGCCTCGACGTCGAAACTGCGCCCGGTGGGCGTGGGCATGCGCGGGTGGGTGCCGGAGTG
>NZ_JBSFGJ010000105.1:0-25102 GCF_053596515.1 Nonomuraea sp. NPDC001684 | reverse complement strand
CCTGACCGACCGCCCCCTTGCCGCCCCCGGGGGCGACGGCGCGCCGGCCCAGGCCGGTGATGGGCGGCGGCATGAAGTCGGGGCCGGGAGGGATCGCGTTGATCCAGGTCGAGGGCACTCTTCTGGGATGGGCGTTGAGCGCGCGCACACCCGTCTCGGTCACCTTCATGCGCCGGTCGTTCCAGACCACCCAGCCCTGCTGGCCGTCCGTGACGACCAGCGCGTCGCCGCCCACGGGTGTCCCGCCGACGTCCTGTCCGCCCACCAGCGTGACGTACGGCCCCCGCGCCCCGGCGGCCTGCGCCGGCTCGGTCACGCACGCCGACCACGGGCCCTTCACCAGCTTCTCGCGGGCCGGAAGGCTGTCCGGCGCGCCCGCGATGCCCACCAGCGGCCCGCGCGGCAGCGTCGCCAGCGACGCGGCGGAGACGTTGCGCACCTTGAAGTCGGTCGCGTCGAGCAGCAGCAGCGCCGAGACGTAGTTGGCGGTCGGCAGCAGCCGCCCCTGCTCCTGGCTGTAGACATAGGTGGCGCCCGTCTCCTCCTCGACCAGGAGCTGGCCGGCCTCGGTCAGGTTCGTCGCCCCGCCGGGTTTGAGCAGCCCCCAGATCCCGAACACCGCCGCGATGAGCACGCCCACGAGCACGCCGCAGAACATCGCCACGTTGTGCCGCCGCATGGGCGTCTCCGGCACATCGGGCTCAGCCTGCAGCAACGCCATGCCCAGGCGCTGCTGCATCAGCCGATGAGCCTGGTAGAGGTCCTTCCGGGTCTGCATCTCACCTCTCCCGTATCGCAGGGATCAGCATAGAACGCTCTTGTGTCATGAACCCCTACGGAAGTAGCAAACCCCAATAGAACGCCCACGGAACGAAGGCCACACCCGCCGCGACGAGCAGGCCCAGCCGTACCCGCTCGCCGGTCGCGCGTTCCCGCCGCCACGTGCGCGCTGCCGGCACCGTCGCCACGACGGTGGCCACCGCGACGGCCTGCAGCGCCAGCCAGACGAGCGGCCTGCCGAGGAGCATCGGACCGGGCGCGGCCAGCTTCCCGCCGGTGGACATCAGGTAGAACAGGTAGGCGAACCCGCCCAGCGCCGCCACGAGCCCTCCGGCGCTGCCCACCCGAGCCGCCGCCGTCCCCTTGACCGACGTGCCCCGGACTGCTGCCGTTTCCGCGGTCGGCGTGCCCCGGACCGCTGCCGTTTCATTGGTCGGCGTGGCTTGGGCCGCTGCCGTTTCTTTGGCCGGCGCGGCCCGGACCGCTGCCGTTTTCGCGGTCGGCGTGGCTTGGGCGGCTGTCGTTTCTTTGGTCGGCGTGGGCCGGGCCGCGCCGCGGCCCCGGATCCGCCGGACCACGGCGACCGCCGGATATCCGGCGAACCCGGCCAGGAACAGCGCCAGGACCGCCGTCTGCGCGAAGGCCGACTCCCACCACGCTGGGGGCGGCGTCCCGACGGAGTCCTCTGCCTGGACGGGCGCGGGCCCCGACACCTCCGCGACCGGAGCCCGACCCGAGGTCGCCTTCGCCACCCAGCCGCCCACCAGCTCGGCGTAACCGGGAGCGAGCTCGGGCAGACGCGTGACGCCGCCGTCCGGGGTCACATGAGCCGCGTGATCGGCCTTCTCGAAGAACCGGAACGTGTACCGCCTGTTGCCGCCCTTCTCCAACGCCGCGCGGAAGATCGGCGGCGTCTCGCGAGGCGGGGTCAGCAGGTCGTGCACGCCCCAGATCGCCAGCACCGGCTGCCGCACCGCGGCCAGGACCGGCTCGGGATCGTAGTAGGGCTCCGGGAACATGCCCCCGTCCGCGATCACCCGGTACAGCTTCGGCTCGGCGTGCTCGACCAGCGACCCGCCGACCCCCGCCTTGCGCAACCCGGCCGCCACGGCCCACGTCTGCTGCCGCAGGGGCTGCAACGCGTTGGCCCCGACCACCACCACGAACGCGATGTCCTTGGACTTGGAGGCGGCGAGCGGCGCCACCCACCCGCCCTCGCTGAGCCCCCAGATGCCGACCTTGCCGGGATCGACCCCGGGCTCCTTGCGCAGCGTCGCGACCGCGCCGAGCGCGTCGTCGGCGAGTTGCGCGTACGACCGATGGAACAGCGAATAGTTCACCGAGCGCTTGTCGTAGATCAGCACGGTCAGGCCCTGCCGGGCGAAGGCGACTGCCTCACCCAGCAGCTTCTCCCGAGACGTCCCCGTCCCCGCCCCATGCACCAACACAACCCCAGCCCGCCCACCCCCACCACTCGCGCCCTCCCCGGCGAGGTCGTCCCAGCTCAGCAAGGCGGGGTTGTCCCGGCCTTGCCAGGCCTCGCCGCTCAGGCTCTGCCCGGCCGCGCGCCCGGCCTGGGACGCGCGCCCGACCCGGGCCATGTCTCCGGGCTGCCCCTTGGCCCCGACTTGGGCTGTACCCCCGACCTGGGTTGTGCCTCCGACCTGGGGCGTACTCCCGGCCTGTGCTGTACCCCCGACCCCGGCTGTACCTCCGACCTGTGCTGTGCCTCCGGACTGGGCCGCGCTGCCGGCGCTTGAGGAGCTGATCGCGCTGGCCGACGGGCTGATCACGCTGCCGTGCAGCTCCAGCCCGCCGCTGCCGCGGAACGTGACCTCATGGACCGTCAGGTCACCCGGAACCGCGAGGCCACCGGGAGCCGCCTGGCCACCGAGAGCGGCGAGGCCACCGGGAGCCGCCAAGCCGCCGGGAACGGCGAGGCCGCCCGGAACTGCCGGTCCCGCGCGATCGAGTTCGACCGCCCCGGCCCCAGCGCCGCGCCGTCCTTCACCGGTCATTGCGGCCTTCTGGCCGAGATCGGCCGTCGTTGCGGCGTTCGAGGTGACGTCGGTGGCGGGGGCGGCACGACCCAGTCCGGGTGTACTGAGCCATAACACGACGCCGGCGACGGCGCTGAGGGAGACGGCGGCAGAGGCCGTGAAAAGGTTTCGCATATTGCCGACAGTAGTCTGCAGAGACATCTCGGCAAAGACATGTCTGCAGATATCGTCCTCAAGGACTAGCCTGCTCCTCATGAAGGACGACGAGCCCCTGGTGCTCCACGATCCCGACCGGCTCAAAGCCCTGGCCCATCCCATGCGCCGCCGCATGCTGACCCACCTGAACATCCACGGCCCAGCCACCTCCACCACCCTCGGCGAGCTGCTCGGCGCCAAGACCGGCACCACCAGCTACCACCTGCGCCAACTGGAGAAGTACGGCTTCATCGAGGAGATCCCCGAACGCTCCTCCGGCCGCGAACGCTGGTGGCGCCGCGCCGAACTCCCCAGGGACATCCGCCTCCCCGAGCCCGGCGATCTCGGCCCGGAGGATCAGGCGGTCCTGATCGAGTTCCACCGGATCGGGCTGGAGGAGGACCGCGCCCTGCTGGACCGCCTCCCCACCGCCTTCCAGACCGACCCGGACTGGGTCAAGGGCTCCCGAGGCCTCGCCCGCATGACCAAGGACGAGCTCAGGGAGTTCCACGACGCCTACGTGGCCCTGCTCCTGAAATACAGCCACCCTGCGGACGAGGCCCCACCCGACGCCCGCCCCCTGTACGTCCGCATGTACACCCTCCCCGCCGACGACTCCTGACCCCCATGTGCGTTCCCGTCTGAAGTGGCGACCTCTCACGCGACCTGACGAAGCAGGTGGCGAGTTCTCGCCTGATCTGGCGAGGATGTCACTGCGCCTGGAGTGGTTCCTGGGGCTGTCGGCCGCCTTGGAGGCGACGTGTCACCGTTGGTCATCGAGTTGGATCCGCTGAGGGCTGCCGGCCCGGTGCTGCTGGGGGCTTCGTTCGAGGAAACAGGGCGGGTGCTGGCGGCGTGGGGCGCGCCGCAGCCGTACGCGCCGTATCCGGGTGCGGAGCCGCTGGATTGGCGGCTGATGGGATCGGGAGTTGATGTGCACGTATGCTGCGGGTCCGCAGGAGTGGTGCAGACGGTCGAGATCTACCGAGACTTCGACGTGGAGCCGCGGGCGCAGGTGTTCCTGCTTGGTGTGGATCTGTTTTCGACGCCTGCCGAGCAGGTGATCGCGGAACTGCGAGCCCGCTTCGACGTCGAGGTCGACCAGGGCGACTGCGGCTTGGTGGTGCCGGAGTTGTCCGTTGGGATGTCCCGATCGGGGGTCCCGTATCCGGGGGCGGATCAGGAGACCATCGACCGCTACACGTGTTTCGAGAGCGTCCTGATCGCGAGCCGGGGCTACTACGACCCGCCGCCTCGGAACGGGGCATCATGAGCACGGGGCTGGCTGCGATGGACGAGTTCTAGGCAACTGCACCTTGGCCATCGGCGTCCCGTTCCCCGAAATCACTTCAAATGAGAAGGCAAGTGGCGAACCGCAGGTCAACGACGCCACCACTCGACAGATCAACAGAGAAGTCACACCCCACACCGCCGCCGCCCGCACGCATCGGGCCCCGGGGAGGCCGACCGGCCGCGGTGTCGTGGGCCTGAACCCTCCTCCCCGTCCGACGAGCCCGACCCCGGACGCCAGACAAGGGCCACCGAAGGGCTCCCACGCGCTGGGAACTCGGAAACGCTGGCTCAGGGCGGGGACTCGGGAGGGTTGGCTCGGGGTGGGGACTCGGGAGGGCTGGGTCGGGGTGGGCAGGCGCGTACACCCTCCCGTCCGACGAGCCTGACCGCGGATGCCATGCCCGGGCCGCCCGGACTCGTGTGGTCCTCAAGGGTGGGCGACGTGGGATGGGTCGGGTGGCTACGGCTGAGTGGCTCTGGTGGCTCGCGGAACGAGGTTGGGCGCGTGGGTCAGGGGGTGTCGGGGAGGGCTGTTTGGATGGGGGTGATGTTGCCGGTGGTGACCAGGAGGCCGCGGCCAGGTGGGCCGCCCCCGGCCCCGCGGGGCAGGCGGATGCTGAACAGGTCGCCGTCGGTCGGGCCCTGGACCGACAGCAGCACGCCCGTACGGGACTTGCGGGTCTCGGCCACGAAGCCGCGGTAGGCGACCGCCAGGTCACCGGTGGAGCCGGCGATCAGCAGGCCGTGATCGCCGTCCCTGCCCGAGCGGAGCACCTCCTCCAGGGACGTGCCCAGCGGTGAGTCGGGGTTGACCAGTTCGGCGTCGTCCACGACCACGACGTACTGGCCCAGGTCGGCGACCAGTTCGGATAGGTCGGCGGCGTTCCCGTCGAGGACGGCCACCGCGTCCGCCAGATCGCGCAGCGGGCTGCGTCTGGGGGCGACGGCGACGACCGGCGTGCCCGCGGCGATGAGCGACCGCGCCGCCGTCACCAGGACGGACGACCGCCCTGACCGCGACGGCCCAGCGATCACCGCGCCCGGCCCGTGGGCCAGCAGGTCGACGCCGAGCGGGGTGAGCGCGTCCCCACCCGCCCCGACCAGCGCCCACAGCGGTGACGGCGGAGTGAACGCCGGATCGAGGTCCATCGTCTGGGACGCGGTGACCCGCATCGGCAGCGCGTCGACGCGCAGCGGCTGTTCGCCCTCCCCGGGGCGCCCCCCACGCCCGGTGGCCTGCGGGCTCGCGCTGCGGGCCAGGGCCTGGAGGGCGGCGACCTGGGCGGGGCCCGCGGGGTCGGCGGAGAGGAGGGCGATGTGGTGTTCGGTGATGCCGTGCTCGCCCAGCGACAGGGCACGGCCCGGAGGCATGGACGCGGGCAGCCCCTTGAGCGGGAACCCGGCCAGCCCGTAGTCGGCCGTGTCGGACAGGCGCAGCAGCAGGCGGTCGTCGAAGACCGTCGAGACCTGGCCGAGCAGGCCGGACCGGTCGCTGGTGACCACCGCGCGCAACCCCACCGCCGGGCCCTCGCGCAGGAGCTGGAGCAGGGCTTCGATCAGGCGGCCGTAGTCGTAGCTCTCGAACGCGGCGACGAAGCCCTCCCAGCGGTCGAGCATGAACACCAGCCACGGCAGGCGGTGACCGGCCTGGCGGTATTCGGCGAGCGAGGCGTGGCCCGCCTCGGCCAGCAGTTGCTGGCGGCGGCCCACCTCGGCGCGCAGCCGGCCGAGCAGCCGCTCCACCCGTTCGATCTGGTCGCGGGTGACGACGGCGCCGCAGTGGGGCATCGCCATGACGGGGAGCAGCGCGCCCGAGCCGCAGTCCACCGCATGGACGTGCACGTCGGCGGGCGACGTCCGGGCCGCGATGGCGCCGGCGATCGTCCGCAACGCCGTCGAGCGGCCGCTGCGCGGGGCGCCCGCGATCAGCAGGTGGCCGCCGTTGGCCAGGTCGAGCGCCAGCGGGCAACGATCCTGCCGCCACGGACGGTCGGTCACCCCGAACGCCAACGGCGCGACCTCCTCGAACCCGCCGCCGGCCCCCTCGTACGCCACCCCAGCCGCACCTTCCGGCACCCCAGCCCCCTCGTACGGCGACGCGGGACCGGCGTGCCCGGCTCCGAGCGGCCCCTCCGGTGAGGCGGGCACGGGCGGGGCGGCGGGCAGGTCGAGCACCAGGTGGGTGGGCAGCGGGTCGAGCCACGGGCTCGGCTGGGCCGGGACGCCCGCCAACCGGCCAGCCTCGACGAGCGCGTCCGCGACCAGGCCGAGATCGGTGACCGCCGACTCCTCGGCCGGCTCCGGAGGCGGCGGAAGTGGCCTGCCGAGCGAGCGCCAGTCGACGTCGAGCACCCGCACCCGCCCGGCCGGCCCCCCGGCGGACGGAACACGCGCGGGGCTGCGCCCGCCCACCCTGGCCGTCTGGACGGCGATCGCCGCCCCCACCCCCGACCGCACGTAACACCGGCCAGGGGTGGACTTGGAGATCGCGGCCGCGTCGGGCAGGTCGATGACGTCGGTGGACTCGGCGGGTTCGGTCACCCGCAGCGCGATCCGCAGCGAGGTGTTGGCCTGGATGTCGGCCGTGACCACGCCGGCCGGCCGCTGGGTGGCCAGGATCAGGTGGATGCCCAGCGAACGGCCCCGCCGCGCGATGTCCACCAGACCGGCCACGAAGTCGGGCAGCTCGGCCACCAGCGCGGCGAACTCGTCGATGATCAGCACCAGGCGCGGCATGGGCGCCTGGCCGGCGTAGTCGTCGATGTCCTTGGCGCCCGCCGCCAGCAGCAGGCGTTCCCTGCGCCGGATCTCGGCCGCCAGCGAGTCGAGGGCCCGCTGGGTCAGGTGCCCGTCGAGGTCGCTGACCATGCCGACGGTGTGCGGCAGGCGTACGCACTCCTTGAAGGCCGCGCCGCCCTTGTAGTCGATCAGCACGAATGTGAGCTGGTCGGGCCGGTTGGCCACCGCCAGCGAGCAGATCAGCGTCTGCAGCAGCTCGGACTTGCCCGCCCCGGTGGTGCCGGCGATCAGCCCGTGGGGGCCGTCGAGCTTGAGGTCGACCGAGAACGGGCCGTCGGGGCCGACGCCGATCAGCGCCTCGGTGGTGCCGCGGGCCCGCCACCGGCCGGCCAGCTCCTTGCCGGACGGGTCGGGCATGCCCATCAGGTCGAGCAGGCGGACGGCTCCGGGCAGATTGCCCGACGGATCGTCCCGGCTCACGTCGCGGATGGGGGACAGGGCCCTGGCCAGCCGGTCGCACCAGGCGGCCGAGACCAGGTCGCCCAGCACCGGCCCGATCACGTCGAGCCCGCCGCCGAGCAGGCGGACGAGTCCGTCGGAGCCGCAGGCCGCCACCGTCTGGCACTCCTCGGGCAGCAGCCGCTGGTCGTCGTCGATGGCGAGGGTGAACACCCCGGACCGGGGGCCCTGCCGCAGGACCTGGGGCATGTTGGGCAGGCCGCGCAGGATCTGGGCGCCGTCGAGGATCACCAGGACGTCGTGCGGACGGACGTCGTAGGAGGAGAAGCTGGGCTTCTCGGGGCCGCCCAGATCGTCCCAGCCTGTGGGGATCTTGCCGAACTCGGGGATGGCGGTGTTCTGGCGTTCGTCGATGAGCGCGGCCAGCTCGGCGACGCGGCGGGCGGCCGACTCGGGGTCGGTGCCGACCAGGGCCACGCAGTCTTCGCCCGCACGCGGGGCGCAGTGCGGCAGCCAGCGCGTCCAGCCCCAGCGGCGTTCGCCGTCGGCGCGCGCGGACACGACCACGATGGCCAGGTCGCGCGGGCTGTGCAGGGTGGCGGCCTGGGCGATCAGCCAGCCGGCCAGGCTGGTCGCGGCCCCGCGCGGGCCGGTGACGCCCGCGACGCCGAGCCGGCGCATGGCCAGCGCCACCGGCACGGCGCGGCAGAGCGGCGGCTCGATCGGACCGCCCTGCTCCTCCGACAGGTCGAGGTTGGCGGGCAGGTCGGCGAGGCCGACGCGCAGCCGCAGCGAGTCGGCGTCGTGGATGCGGCGCTCCCACAGACGCCTGCGCGGCCCGGTCGCCGTGAGCAGGACCTGGGCCGGGTCGGGCGCGTCGGACCTGCGCGCGGCCTCGTCGGCGGCCCTGGCCCGCTCGACCTCCTCGTCGTAGGCCCGGACGCGTTCGCCGAACTCCTTGAGCGCCTGCTTGTGCTTCTTCCTGCCGTGGCGGCGGTCGCTGACCCACTGGCCGATCATGATGATCGGCGTCATCAGGGCGACGAGCAGGTAGTAGGGGGCGTGCAGGGCGAACGCCAGCGTCACGCCGAGCACGGCGGGCAGGAGCGCGGCCAGCAACTGCAGCCGCATGCCCTCGGACCTGGTCGGCTCCTTGGGCTTGACGAACCTGCGCTCCGGCTCGGGACGGCGCAGCCTGGGCGGCCGGTTGTAGGCGAGCCCGCCCTCGCCCCTGGGCGCGAGGTGGGCGTCCTTCGGCTCGATGGAGGTGAGCACGAACACCGAGGACCCGCAGGTCAGCACCGCCTGGTCGGGCCACTCGGCGGGCCCGGTGAGCGCCCTGCCGTCGAGCTCGGGCACGTCGCCCTGTTCGGCGGCGAACTCGGCCGCCTCCCGCTCGGCGACCCGCGCGGTCAGCTCGGCCACCTCCTCGGCCCACCGCCCCTTCAGCTTCAGCCTGGAGGGCTGCCCGGAGCTCTGCCGGTGCGCCCGCTCGACGGTGATCGCGTCAGGCGTCACGCGCACGGCGACGGCCTCGGCGGCCAGGAGGGGATCGGCGACGGCCATCGCGCAGGTGGGGTCGGACCCGATGACGTGCACGCCCAGCCCCAGCCGGTGGACGGCCCCCGCCGCCGGGCCGCCGATCACGCGGATCTCGGCCACCCCGCCGGGCTCCTCGACCACGGTGGCACGGGCCAGGCGCGGGTCGAGCGTGACCTTGTCGCCGTCGCGCAGGACGGCCGCCGCCGGCGCCCGCGGATCGAGCGGACGCCCGTCACGCCAGAGCAGCGCGCCGGAATCGGCGGGCACGTCGGCGGGGACGTCGAGCCGGTCGGGGACGCGCGGACGGGGGATGCGCCCCTCGGCCCCGCCCCGCCCCCCGGCCTCGGGCGCCAGGCCGTAGGGCGCGCGCGTCCGCGGCAGCTGGACGACCTTCGCCATGGACGTGCGCCCGCTCAGCGCCTCGGTCACCCCGGCCACCGTGGCGCCGCCGTCGCCGTCGATCACGACGTCACGGTCGCCCTGCTCGCCGAGCACGGTGAGCATGATCCGCATGTGCCGTCTCCTCGCTCGACCTCGGGCGCCAAGGTAGCGCCAGAAGCGAGAGTAGGTGTCCCGGTTGACGCCACCGGCATGAGAACGCGGTTCTGTGGATAACTCGCGCGCCCAGCGTCACGATCAAGCCTGAAAAAGTTGTGATTACTGCGACTCAAGATAAAACTGTGGCCAGCATGCCGATAAATCGGTATTCGTCAACTTGGTAGAGACAATAGGCATCGATTATTCCGGGTTGACATCGCGCCACCTGCGAAACAAGCATGGGTCCTCGCATTCCGCCCACGCCTCACCCGGGCGCCCCACATAATGGGCGTGAATTCCGCATTTCACAATGGGAGCCCCCCACCCATGAGGACCAGTGAAAAACCTGTCGCCGACAACGCGGCGGCGGGGTTGTCCGGCCCGGCCTCGCGCAAGCTCCCCGTGCCCCCACGCGAACGCAAGCCGGCCCTCGCCGCGCTGGCGGTCCTGCTCATACTCGGCGGGGCGCTGGCCACCACGCTGCTCGTGCTGCGCAGCGGCGACCGCGTCTCCGCCATCAGGATCACCCAGCAGGTCGGCGCGGGCCAGAAGTTCGTGGACGGCATGCTCGAAGAGGTGAAGATCGCCTCGGACACGGGCGTCGACTACGTCCCCTGGTCCCGGCGGTCGGAGGTGACCAAGAGCTTCGCCGCGGTCACGATCCTGCCGGGCACCCTGCTGACCAACCAGATGGGCAGCAAGGCCAGCGACGAACTCGGCCCGGGAAAGGCGACCGTCGGCCTCGCCCTCAAACCCGGCCAAATGCCCGCCGGCATTCAACAGGGCGACCGCGTCCAGGTCGTGTACGTGCCGAACCGGACGGCTCAGGGGCAAAGTCGCGTACTGGCCGAGAGCGCGCTCGTGTTCAGCACGGGCGACAAGAACCGGACCGGCGGTAATTCCGGCCAGATCACCGTGATCGTCGATTCGTCGGACTCACCGCAAATACTCGCCTATGCCTCCAGCGGAGAGATCGCGGTGGCCGAGCTCCCGGGAGCGCGCTGACGTGGCGCTGATCGTTCTGGCCGCCGACAAGGGCGCGCCCGGCGTGACCACCGCGGCCACCGCCCTCGCGGCGGTGTGGCCGCGGCCCGTGCTGCTGGCCGAGTGCGACCCGGCCGGCGGCGACCTCGCCTACCGGCTGCCCGCCGCCGACGGCGGCGTGCTCAACCCGGGCAAGGGCCTGCTCACGCTCGGCGCGACCGCCCGCAGGGGCCTCGAACCCGCCCAGATCCACCAGCACACACAGAAGATCATCGGCGGGCTCGACGTGCTGGCCGGGCTCACCCACGGCGAGCAGGCGGCCGGGCTCACCTGGCTGTGGGGCCCGCTGGGCAGGTCGCTGGCCGCCATCCCCGACGCCGACGTGATCGCCGACTGCGGCCGCCTGGGCTCCCATCCGCAGATCGCCGACCTCCTCGCCGAGGCCGAGCAGGTGCTCCTGCTCACCAGGGCGACCCTCGACCACGTCGCCCACCTGCGCGAACGCCTCCAGATCACCAAGGCGCACGGCGTCGTCGTGATCGCCGACCCGCGCAACTACCGGGCCTCGATCGAAGACGTGCGCAGGATCGTCGGGCCCATCGTCCAGTTCGTCCACGGGCTGGCCCACGACCCCAAGGGCGCCGAGCTGCTGCGCGGGCAGTGGGGCGGCCGGCTCGACCGGTCCCTGCTCATCCGCACGGCCCGGGACCTCGCCGCGAGGCTGGTGAGCCACCGATGATCGACCACTCGCTCGTCAAACGTTTCCGCCAGGAGGTCGGCGACCGGCTGGCCCAGCAGCGCCGGATCGACCAGGCGAGCGGCGTCCCGCCGATGTCCGGCGAGGACGAGCGCCAGTTCGCCAGGGCGCTGATCTCCCAGGTGCTGGAGGAGCACGCGCGCAACGAGATCGGCCTCGGCCGCACGCCGCCCACCATCGAGGAGGAGGAGGCCCTGGCGGCCGGCATCCACGCCGCGCTGTTCGGCGTGGGCCGACTCCAGCCGCTGCTCGACGACCCCGAGGTCGAGAACATCGACATCAACGGCTGCGACCGCGTATTCGTCAGCTACGCCGACGGCCAGGAGCTCATGCAGGACCCGGTCGCCGAGTCCGACGACGAGCTGGTCGAGCTGATCCAGATCCTGGCGGCGTACTCGGGGCTGTCCAGCAGGCCGTTCGACACCGCCAACCCCCAGCTCGACCTGCGGCTGCCCGACGGCTCCCGGCTGAGCGCGGTCATGGACGTCACCGTGCGCCCGGCCGTGTCGATCCGCCGCTCCCGCCTCGGCAAGGTCTTCCTGTCCGACCTGACCGGCAACGGCACGATCAGTCCGGAGGTCGGCAGGTTCCTGACGGCCGCCGTCGCCGCCCGCAAGAACCTCATGATCGCCGGGTCCACCAACGCCGGCAAGACCACCCTGCTGCGGGCGCTGGCCAACGAGATCCCGCCCAGCGAGCGCCTGATCACCGTCGAACGCGCCCTTGAGCTGGGCCTCGACCAGTTCCCCGAGCTCCACCCCAACGTGGTCGCCTTCGAGCAGCGCCTGCCCAACTCCGAGGGCCAGGGCGAGATCTCCATGGCCGAGCTGGTCAGGCGCTCGCTGCGGATGAACCCCAGCCGCGTCATCGTCGGCGAGGTGCTGGGCGACGAGATCGTCACCATGCTCAACGCGATGACCCAGGGCAACGACGGCTCGTTGTCGACGATCCACGCCAACTCCAGCATGGAGGTCTTCAACCGCATCGCCACCTACGCCCTGCAGGCCGGCGAGCGCCTGCCCATCGACGCCACCCACATGCTCATCGCGGGCGCGATCGACTTCGTCGTCTTCATCGAGAAGCGCAACGACTACCACGTCGGCGGCACCCTGCGCCGCTACGTCTCCAGCATCCGCGAGGTCAACGGCTGCGACGGCCGCGTGTTGTCGAGCGAGGTGTTCGTGCCCGGTCCCGACGGCACGGCCGTCCCGCACGCGCCGGTCTCGTGCCTGGAGGAGCTCGTCGCCCACGGCTACAACCCGGGAGGCTGGTGAGGATGGCGTTCGACCTCGACCCGCTCGCGATGGCGGCGGGCGCGGCCGCCGGCGGCGGCCTCTTCCTGTTCTTCCTCGCCCTGTACGGCCTGCGCCGCCGCCCGTCCCAGCCCAGACGCCCGCTCGTCAAGATGCTGACCACCCGCACCGCCGTCGCCGCGGTGGCCGCCGGCCTGGTCCTGGTGGTCACGGGCTGGCCGGTCATGGCGGTGGGCACGGTGCTGCTGGTGTTCGCCTGGCGCGGCCTGTCCGGCGGCGCGGCCGAGGAACGCGCCGCCATGCGCCGCCTGGAAGGGCTGGCCGCCTGGACCGAGTCGCTGCGCGACACCATCGCCGGGGCGGCCGGGCTGGAGCAGGCCATCCCGTCCTCGATCAGGGCCGCCGCGCCCACGCTCCGGCCCCACCTGCGGGCCATGGTCGACCGCCTGCACACCCGGATGGCGCTGCCGGAGGCGCTGTCCCGCTTCGCCGACGAGCTCGACGACCCCTCGGCCGACCTGGTGATCGCCGCGCTCATCCTCAACTCCCGGCTGCGCGGCCCCGGCCTGCGCGACGTGCTGGGCGCGCTCGCCGTCTCGGCCCGCGAGGAGCTCGACATGCGCCGCCGCGTCGAGGCCGAACGCCGCTCGACCAGGCGCAGCGTGCAGATCGTGGTGATCACGGCACTGGTCTTCGCCGGGCTGCTCATCCTGTTCAACCCCGCCTACGTCAGCGAGTACGGCTCCACCCTCGGCCAGGCCGTGCTCGTGGTCGTCGGCGGCCTGTTCGGCGCCGGGTTCGCGTGGATGCGGCGGCTGGCCAGGTTCGACAAGCCGACCCGGCTGCTGATGGGGGGAGGCGGCCATGGTTGAGGGCGTGCTGGCCGGGGCGGTGCTCGGCCTCGGCCTGTTCGTGCTGGTACGCGCGTTGTTCCCGGCCCGTCCCGGGCTGGTGGCGCGGCTGCTGGCGCTCGACGCCGTGCGCGAGGACGCCGACGCCCCGCGCATCCAGCTCCTGCTGCCCGACGAGGAGGTCAGCGCGTTCCGCCGCGGCCTCGGCGCCCGCCTGGCCCGCCTCTACGGCGCCCGCGGCTGGGAGGTCCGCTCGGTCAAGTCCGACCTGGCCCTGCTCGGACGCTCGTTCGAGGCGTTCCTGGCCACCAAGGTGCTGCTCGCCGCGAGCGGCCTGCTGGCCTTCCCGATCCTGCTCGGCTGGCTGGCGCTCATGGGGTGGGGCGTGTCGTTCACGGTGCCGTTCTGGTCGGCCGTGCTCGTGGCGCTGCTCTTCTTCTTCCTGCCCGACCTGCAGATCCGCAAGGAGGCCGCGGCCATGCGACGCGACTTCCGGCACGTCGTGGGCGCCTTCCTCGACCTGGTCTCGATGAACCTGGCGGGCGGGCGCGGCGTGCCCGAGGCGCTGATGATGGCCGTGTCGGTCAGCGGCGAGCAGCCCAACTGGGCGATGGGCCGCATCCGCGACGCGCTCGGCGGCGCCCGGATCGTCGGCATCACCCCGTGGCAGGCGCTCGGCCAGCTCGGCGAGGAGATCAACGTCGACGAGCTGCGCGACCTGTCGGCCGCGCTCGGCCTGGTGGCCGACGACGGCGCCAAGGTGCGCGCCTCGCTCACCGCCAGGGCCGCCACCCTGCGCCGGCGCGAACTGGCCGAGATCGAGGGACGCGCGGGCGAACGTTCGCAGTCGATGCTCGTGGCCCAGCTCCTCCTGTGCGCCGGTTTCGTGATCTTTCTCAGTTTTCCCGCCGCGATGAAGATGTTGGGGGCCTGATGAACCATCCCTGGATCGTCTATCTCACCGCCTACCTGGGGGTGCGGATCCAGCGCGCCCGCACCGCGCCCAGCAGGGGCGCCTCCGCAGTCGAATGGGTGATCATCACGGCCATCATCGCGGGCGTCGCGCTCGGGCTGGCCACGCTGATCAAGACCCTGGTCGAGCAGAAGTCCAGCGAGATCCAGGGCACGTTCGGCGGTGGCGGCGGCGGTGGTGGCGGAGACTCGTGAGCGGGGCGCGACCGTGATCGAGCTGGCGTTGCTGATGCCGGTCATCCTCGCGGTCGCGCTCCTCGTCGTGCAGGTCGCGCTCTGGTTCCACGGTCGCCAGATCGCCGAGGCGGCGGCCAGGGAGGGCGCGCGGGTGGCCAGGTCGGCGCCGTTCGACTCGGGCGACTGGCAGGGCGCGGCCACGGCGAAGGCCACCGACATCGTCAAGGCGGTCGGCCCGCGGCTGCTGGAGAACGCCGCGGCCACCACCTCCGAGCGCGACCCCGACCAGCGCTTCGTCACAGTCACGGGCAGCGCCGTGCAGGTCGTGCCGCTGCTGCCGCCGCTCACCTTCACGATCACGGCGACGGCGGGCGGGCCGATCGAGTGCTTCCGTCCCGACAACGGCGGTGATGACTGCCGATGAAGCCGGGCGAGCGCGGCTCGATGGCCGTGGAGACGGTGATGCTCGCCCCCGTCTTCCTGCTGTTCCTCATGTTCCTGGTCGGGGCGGGGGTGCTGGTGGAGACGCAGGGGCGGGTCAACGGCGCGGCCAGGGACGCCGCGCGGGCCGCGTCCGTGCAGCGGAGTTTCGACGACGCCGGCGCCGCGGCGGAGAGCACCGCCAAGGCCGCGCTGGACGACAAGTGCGGCGCCAGCACGGTGAACCTGGACGGATCCACCTGGGAGGCGGGCGGCCAGGTGCAGGCGGAGGTGACCTGCGAGCTCGACCTCGGCTTCCTCGGGTTCGGCGGCACCAAGCGGCTGACGGGCACCGCCGTGGTGCCCCTTGAGCAGCTCGTCAGGAGGGAGCCGTGAAGGCGGGGGAGCGGGGGTCCATGTCGGTCTTCACCGTGCTCTTCTCGGTCGTGGTGTTCCTCCTGGCCGGGCTGCTGGTCGACGGCGGCGCGGCGATCAACGCCCGGCTGCGCGCCGCCGACGTCGCCGAGCAGGCCGCGCGGGCGGGCGCGGACAAGATCGACGTCGACCGCCTGCGCACCGGCGGCGAGGTCGCCCTGCTGGACGAGGGCCAGGTCTGCGCCAGGGCCGACGAGATCGTCGCGGCCCAGGGCGGCGACGGCGTGGCCCGCGGCTCCTGCTCGGTCCAGCAGGACCAGGTGACGGTCAGCGTCTCGGTGCGGTGGGAGGCGTTCTTCCTCGGGGCCCTCGGGTTCCCGGGCTCGGAGATGAACGGCGAGGCCACGGCCGCCCCGGAAGCCAGGTAGACCGATTCCCGCCACTCGGTGGCCGGGGCAGCGCACGAGGCAGGACGCTGGACGGAGGAAGGGAGCGGCGATGCCGACGCGAGAGCCGACGCGAGAGCCGGCGCGCCCCCCGGGGCGGCACCAGCCCAGGCGGCCGCCTGCGCGCATCCCGGCCAGGCGGACCTTCGGCGACGTGCTCGCCGGGCTCGCGGCGCTGGTGGCGCTGGTGGCGTTGGTGGGCGGGGTGCCGTACGCGCTGCTCAGGTTCGCCGGGCCGCCGGTCACGTCCGAGATGCTCGATCTGCGGTTCTTCACCGCCGAGGCCGGGCCGAGCACGATCCAGGCCGTCCTGGTGCTGCTGGTGTGGCTGGCCTGGTTCCAGCTCTTCGTGTGCGTGCTGGTCGAGGTGTACGCCGGTGTCCGAAGAGTCGGGATGCCTGCCCGCGTACCGCTGTCGGGCGGCACGCAGGCGCTGGCCAACAAGCTCGTCGGCGCGGTGCTGCTGCTGTTCACGGCCGGGGCCATGATCGCGCCCATCGCGCGGATGGCCGCGCCGCCCGCCGCGCCGCCGGTCACCGCGGTCGCCTACTCCGCGCCGATCGTCGAGCAGACGCTGGAGACCCACAAGACCAAGAAGGTGTACGTCGTGCAGCCCCCGCACGGAAGGCACCACGAGAGCCTGTGGGAGATCGCGGAGAAGTGCCTGGGAGACGGCCGCCGATATCCCGAAATTTACCGACTCAACCAGGCCAAGGAGCAGCCGGACGGCACCCGCCTGCGCATGGCCGACCTGATCAGGCCCGGCTGGGTGCTCGACATGCCGGACGACGCCAGGAACGTGCACATCGTCCCCGCCGGCCAGTCCCGCGAGCAGACGCTGCGCGAGCACCCCGGCGTGGCCCACACCCGCGCCCAGCCCGACGCCCGGCACCACGCCGCCAAGAAGGCCACGGAAGGCAAGACCACCGAGAAGAGCGACAAGGACCAGGCCAGGCACCGCAAGCCCGACGTCCGGCAGGACCAGCCCGAGATCACCGTCAGGGAGGCGCAGAGCCTCGACCTGATCGACTACCTGGCCGGAGCCTCGCTGGCCGCCGCCGGGCTGCTGGCCCTGCTGGCCAGGAGGCGGCGGGAGCAGTTGTGGCGCAGGGTGTTCGGGCGCCGGATCGTCCGGCCGCGCGACGACGCCGCCCAGGCCGAGGTCGCGCTCAGGCTGGGCGGCGACGCGCCGGGCGCGCGCATCCTCGACATCGGGCTGCGGCTGCTCGGCGCCGAGCTGGCCGCCCAGCACCGCACCCCGCCCACCGTCTACGGCGCCCACCTGTCCCCGCGCACGCTCGACCTGTGGATCCACCCGCCGGACGACGACCCGCCCGAGCCGTGGACGGCCCAGGACGGCGGCCAGGTCTGGCGCCTGCCCGCCCACGAGGGCCGCCTGCTGGAGGAGCAGCCGGGCGGCGCGCCGTACCCGGGGCTGGTCTCGATCGGCACGGACGCGAGCGGCCGGGTGCTGATCGACCTGGAGGCCGCGCAGGGCCTGATCAACGTCCGCGGCCCGCAGACCACCGCGGCGCTGGCCGCGCTCGCCGTCGAGCTGGCCACCAACCGCTGGTCCGACCGCATGCGCATCACGCTCGTCGGGTTCGGCGAGGAGCTGACCGTGATCGCCCCCGACCGGATCAGGGCCGTCGGCAGCCTGGCCGAGGTGCTGCCCGAGCTGGAGGCGACCGCCGCGCCGCGCCGGGAGGTGCTGACCGGACGCGTCTCCGGCAGCCCGCGCGACGCCCACTACCTGCTGTCGGCCGTGGCGCCCACGCACGAGGAGGCCCGCCGCCTGGCGCTGCTGGCCCGCCGGGACACCGCCGGGTACGTCCTGGCCGGCGACGTCCCGCACGCCACCTGGACGCTGGAGATCGGCGACGACGGCAAGGCGCGCATCGCCGAGCTGGGCTTCGAGGTCGAGGCCCAGCTCCTGCCGCGGCGCCACTACAAGGCGCTGATCGACCTCTTCCGCACCGCCGGACGGCTCGACGGCGAGGCCTACCCCGAGGCCGAGCCGCTGGAGGGCCTGCACCCGCCCGCCGTCGAGATCAGGATGCTCGGCCCGATCGAGATCGCCGGGCTCGCGCCCCTCGAAGAGGGCCGCATGGCGCTGGCCACCGAGCTGCTGATCTACCTGGCCACGCATCCCGGCGGCGTGCACCCCGTCGTGCTCGGGGGCGTGTTGTGGCCGCGCGGGGTCCAGACCATGGTCAGGGACGCCACCATCGCCCGCGTCGCCGACTGGCTCGGCCCCGAGCACCTGCACGTCGACGAGGCCGGGCGGCTCAGGCTCGGCCCTGAGGTCCGTACGGACTGGGCCCTGTTCCGCGAGCTGGTCCGCCGCTCCCAGCACGACCCGACGGCCCGCACCGTCCTGCTGGAGAAGGCGCTCGGCCTGGTACGCGGTCCGCTCCTGGCCAACCGCCCGTCCGGCCGGTACGCCTGGCTGGCGGCCGACGACCTGGAGTACGACGTCGCGGCCGGCGTGGCCGACGCGGCCCACCGGCTGTGCGAGCTGCGGCTGGCCCAGGACGAGCCGGACGCGGCGGTGGCGGCCGTCCGCGCGGCGTTGCTGCTGGCGACCGACGACGAGGGGCTCTGGCGCGACCTGCTGCGGGCCACCCACGCCACCGGGGACGCCGTCCGCATGCGGGCCGTGGTCGAGGTCCTGACCCGCAGGGCCGCCTCCCACCCGTACGGCGGCGGGATGGCCCCGGAGACCGAGGCGTTGATCGAGGAACTGCTGCCCTCGTGGCGCATCCATGTGGTGAGGGAGTCGTCCGCATGAGACGTATGACGGTGATCGCGCTCGTCCTGCTGGTGGCGGGGTGCGGGCAGGCCGAGCGGCCGTACACGCCGCAGCCGGGCCCGTCAGGGACCGCCTCGGCGACGGCGCCCACGACGGGAGGCTCGGCGCGGCCCTCCGCGGACGCGCCCGGCGTCGAGACGGTCGAGGTCGGCGGCGGGAAGCTGCGGGTCGACATCGACTGGCCCGCCCGGCGCGACCCGCTCATGCGCGTCATCACCGACTGGTACCTCGCCTCCCGCAAGGTGATGGTCTCGGGAAGCGATCGATACCTGAAGGATCTGGATCTCGAACTCCAGGCGGTGCGCCAGGCGTATGACGGAGTACGCCGGTACACCGAGGAGGACAGAAGGGTGAAGGGCGTCGCCAGACTGTACGGCCTGCGGGTCACGAAGGTGCTGGACAAGGGCGCGCAGATCGACACCTGCGTGGACGAGTCGAAGGCACGCGTGGTCAGCGCGAGCAGCGGCGAGGCCGTCTCGCCCCAGCCCTCCATCATGCGCGCCCCCTACCTCCAGAGGGCCCTCGCGCACCGCGGCGACGACGGCGTGTGGCGGATCCGGGAATTCCTCTATGACAAGGAAGGATGCGCGCGATGAACCGCGTGATCTCGCTGGCCACCGCGGCCCTCATGCTGCTGGGCCAGCTCGACGACCCCGGCGAGACGGCCGGCAGCCCCATCGAGCACGGCCGGACCAGAGGGATCGAGCTGCGCAACTCTCGGATCGTCATCTCCGGCAACGGCGCCAAGGGCGGCAACACTGACGGATACGTCCTCAAACGCCCCTGCTGGTACGAGCCCGGCATGACGGGCGCCGAGATGCTGAAGTCGCAGGAGGCCCTGCGCGACTACTGGTTCAGGTACACCAAGGACGCGTCCGAGGAGGGCTTCCAGGAGTTCCTCAAGCAGTTCAAGGACAAGGTCGGCAAGGACGGACGCTGGTGGGGCCCGGCGTACGACGCCTCCGACCCGAAGGGCCAGGTCTGCTTTGCGGCGCTCGACCCGTTCGTGTTCGTGCCGCCGGGCACGACGCCGCCCGCCGGGATCACGATCCGGGAGCTCGCCGAGATCGCCAGGGCGTCCCTGACCGTGCCCGAGCCCACGATCAAGCTGAGCCCCGACGCCAAGAGCTTCGTCAACCTGCCCACCTGGGTCTGGCTGGAGGGCCTGGGCGAGCGGCGCAGATCGGTGACCGCGGAGATTCCGGGCGTCATGAGCGTGACCGTGGTGGCCACGCTGAAGAGCATCAAGATCGACCCGGGCACCACGAGGGACCGGGCGGAGGTGCACGAGGAGGGCTGCGGGGTGGCCGGACGTCCGTACGCCAAGGGGGCCGCGTTCACCTGCGGCATGCGTTACCTGCGGGCCTCGATCGACCAGCCGCGCGAGGCGTACCGGCTCACCGTCACCACGTCGTGGCCGGTGGAGACGACGGGTGACGCGGTGCCGTTCCAGTTCGCGCCGGTCGAGGCGGGGGCGACCCGGGACGTGCCGGTCGGCGAGATCCAGAGCAACGTGAAGCCGTAAGGGGCCGAGCTGGGCGATCCCTGGGGCCGGCGGGCCTGGGCGATCAACCTCGGCCGGGCGGGCCTAGGCGATCACCGCTGCCAGCGGTGCCAGCTCGGGCTGCTCGGCCGCCTCCGCCAGCACCTCCTTCAGCACGGTGTCGTGCGTCGGGCCCGCCGCGGTCAGCAGGTCGCGGCCGTCAGGGGTGACCTCGGAGTAGATGCCGCGCCGGTCGTCCTCGCACAGGTAGCGCTTGAGCAGGCCGCGCTTCTCCAGCCGGGTGACCAGCCGGGTCGTGGCGCTCTGGCTGAGCACGACCGCGCGGGCGAGCTGCTGCATGCGCATGTGCCAGCCGTCCTGGCGGGCCAGGGCGTCGAGCACCGTGTACTCGCTCACGCTCAGGCCGTGCGCCTTCTGCAGCGCCTTCTCCAGCCTGTCCTCGATCTTCGCGTGCAGGGCGGCGAGGGTGCGCCACCCCTGGGCACGCGCCTCCACGGCGTCGTCGGCCAGAGGCATGTGAACCCCCTCCTCGTGCTCGTGTCAACGATTAGCAAGCGCATGCAAATGATGCCTACGCCGTCTAACGTCGTATGAGCCCCATTCTATGCCGCGGCTCAGTTGGTGGGCCGTCATCACCGAGACAGGGGGCGAGGAGTTCAGGGTCAGGATCCGCTCGGCCGCGTCCTCGGGCACGGGGATGCCCCTTGCCATCAGGATCCGAACGATCGCCTCGGCCATGCCCTTGGCTCTGCTGGACCTGCACAAGGCCCTGATCTGGGCCCTGTGCAAGGCCTGGTCGAAGGTCAGGCCTTCGGCTCTCCCTTCCGTGAACCATGCGACACGGCTTGGGAAACTGGGATCACGGCGCCCGTCCGTCGTCACGGGGGCGGATTCCGGCGGCGGCGACATGCGAACACATTACCGAACGCCGTCGTCTCGTCACTGTAGGTTGAGGGTTTGTCCGCTTTCGTGGGCGAGGAGCCATTCCTTGACCGGGACGCCGTAGTAGTAGCCGCCGTAGCCGCCCGTGCTGGGCAGGACGCGGTGGCAGGGGACGAAGGGGGCGATGAGGTTCTGCGCGCAGGCGGAGCCGGCGGCACGGGCGGCGGTACGGGGGAGGCCGGCGGCCTGGGCCAGCTCGGCGTACGAGACCGTCGTCCCCGCGCGGACCTCGCGCAGCGCTTCGTGCAGGCGCTTGCGGGTGGGGGAGCCGGGCTGCGAGACCGGGACGGCGTCCAGGGCGTCGAGGTCGCCGTCGAAGTAGGCCCGGACGGCTTCGGCGGGGGCGCCGAGGTCGTCCACCACGTCGAGACCCTCCGCCTGCAGGGCCGGGGTGAGGCGGACGAACATCTCCGCAGGGTCGGCCGTGAAGCCGCCCGCGACGAGGACGCCCTCGCGGGTGAGCAGCGAGAGCGAGCCGATCGGCGTCGGCAGGACCTGGGCGGTGATCATGAAGAGCTCCAGAGATGCAGGGCGGCGTAGGCCCGCCAGGGCCGCCACCGTTCGATGTGGTCGTCGGGGATGCCCAGGGCGGCCATGCGCTTGTTCAGCACGAGGTCGCCCGTGGGCCAGGCGTCGGGGTCGCGCAGCGCGCGCAGCGCGATGTAGCTGGCCGTCCAGGGGCCGATGCCGGGCACCTTCAGCAGCTCGGACCCGGCCTCGGCCGGGTCCTGGCCGCCGTCGAGGTCGATGTCGCCGTCGGCGACCCGGCCCGCCAGGTCGGCGAGGGTGGCGATCCTGCGGTTGGTCAGGCCGAGGCCCGTCAGGTCCACCTCCCGCAGCTCGGCCGCGGTGGGGAAGAGCGGGCCGCCGGTCCTGGCGACGATGCGGCCGAGCAGCGTACGGGCTCCGGCGACCGAGATCTGCTGGCCGACCACCGCGCGTACGGCCAGCTCGAAGCCGTCGAACGTGCCCGGCACCCGCAGTCCGGGCCGGGCCTGGACGAGCGGGGCCAGCGAGGTCTGGCCGAGCGCCTCGGCGATGGCGTCGGGGTCGGCGTCCAGGTCGAGCAGGCGGCGGCAGCGGGCGACGATGCGGGCGAGCTGCCGGGTGTCGGCCAGGGCCACGTCGAGCGCGATGTGGTCCGGCCGGGGGGTGAGCGTGATCGTCCCGCCCGGCACGGCCCTGGAGTACGACTCCGGGCCCGCGACCTCAAGGCCGGGGATGGCGCGGGAGGTCAGGAACCCGAACACGCCCGCCACGTCGTACGGCTCGCGGCGGTGCAGCCGCAGCCTCAGTGTGACCGGCCCGGCGGCCTCGGGCTCGGGCGGCGCCGCCGGACGTCCGGCCGTGGCGCGCAGCTCGCTGGGCGTGAAGCCGTACGTCTCCCGCATCGTGGCGTTGAACTGCCGCACGCTGCCGAACCCGGCGGCGAAGGCCACCTCGGTGACCGGCAGCCCGGTCTCCGTCAGCAGCTGCTTGGCCAGCAGGAGCCGCTTGGTGCGGGCCACGGCCAGCGGCCCGACGCCCAGCTCGGCCACGAACAGCCGGTGCAGGTGGCGTTCGGTGATGTGCAGCCGCCGGGCCAGCCCGGCCACGCCGCGCTCGTCGGCGGCTCCGTCGTCGATCAGCCGCAGGGCCCGGCCGATGAGGTCGCCGCGCAGGTCCCAGCCGGGATCGCCGGGCGACAGCTCGGGACGGCAGCGTTTGCACGGCCGGAACCCGGCCGCCTCGGCCGAGGCCGCGTGCCGGTAGAAGCGCACGTTCCTGGAGGAGGGGGTACGCGCCGGGCAGATCGGCCGGCAGTAGATGCGCGTGGTCGTCACCGCGGTGTAGAAGCGCCCGTCGAACCGGGAGTCCCTGGCGGAGACCGCCCGGTAACAGGAGTCGAAGTCGAGCTCTAGGGGTGACATGCCTCCGAGACTATGCGCGGGCCGCGGGTGCCGACCGGCGGAAATCGGACCTCACCATGAAAACGCAGGTCAGCAGGTCAGTGCGGTCGATCGGCGGTATTCGGACCTGATCGGCGAAGGGCTGAGAAGTGGATCGGCAGCCAGCTCACGGCCATGATCGCCGCACCCGCCCAGAGCGGCGCGCGCACCCCCCACAGCTCGCCGAGCAGCCCGGCCAGCAGCCCGCCGAGGCCGACCGCGCCCATCAGCAGCAGCCGCATGGTGGCCGTCATCCGGCCGAGCAGGTGGTCCGGCGTGACCCGCTGCCGCATGCTGACCAGCAGCACGTTGTTCACCCCGGTGCGGAACGTCAGCACGAACCACGCCGCCGCCGCGGCCCACAACCACGGCCCGGCGTCGAGGAACGGGATCACCAGCGCGGCCGGGGCGGTGGCCAGGCTGACCAGCCACACCGCACGGCCCGTGCCGAAGCGCCGGCCGAGCAGATGGGCCGACGACGACCCGGCGAGCACGCCGAGCCCGCCCACCGCCAGGTACGCCCCGAACACCCACTCCGGATAGCCGAGCCGCCCGACGATGAGCACCGGCAGCAGGACCGAGCAGAGCGGGAACGCCAGGTTCGCCATCGTGCCCTGGACCAGGGCCGCGACCAGCACCCGGTTGCCGAGGATGAACCGCACGCCCGCCGCGATCCGGGCCCGCAGGGACTCCGCGGCCTCCGGCGAGCCGTCCCCGGGGATTGCCGGTTCGGGGACGCCGCGCAGCCAGGCCGCCGACCACAGGTAGCTCAGCGCGTCCAGCAGCACGGCCAGCGGCGCGCCCACGACCTGGGCCAGCACCCCGGCGAGGCTGCGTCCGGCGACGTCCATGCCCGCGGCCGTGCCCACCAGCAGCGAGTTGGCCGACGTCAGCCGCTCGCGCCCGACCAGCCCCGGCACGATGCTCATGGACGCCACGTCGAACAGCAGCGACCCGGCCCCCACGAGCACCGTCACCACGTAGAGCTGCGCCATGGACAACGTCCCGGCCCACCAGGCCGCCGGCACCGACAGCAGCGCCACGGCCCGTGCGGCGTCCATCGCGATCATCAGGCGGCGCCGCCGGACGCGGTCCACCCACGCCCCGGCGGGCAGCCCGATCACCAGGGCCGTGAGCGTGGCGAGCGCCGAGAGCAGCCCGACCTCGCCCGCGCCCGCCCCGAGGGCGGTCACGGCGAGCAGGGGGAGGGCGACGTAGGTGATCTGGCTGCCGAGCTGGCTGACCGCGCCGGCGACGAACAGGTTGCGGAACGCGCGAAGCCGCAAGAGTGGAGCTTCCACCAAGGTTGCTGACATGTCGGCAGGATGCTGAAATGTCGGGCAAGGCCGCTATCGATTAAGTGACAAGCAAATTCAATGACCCTCGACCTGACGTTCACCGCCCACGACCTCGCCAACATCCGCTTCGCCGTCTCCCCGCTCGGCGAGGTCGTGGCCAGCGCGCGCGTGGTGAAGAACCCGGCCGCGCACCCGCTCCTGCGGCCCTGGGCCGACCAGGTGCGCCGCCGCCTCCAGGACGTGGACTGGCGGCTGCTGTCCGACCTGGTCCCGGTGCCGACCATCTCGATCGCGGGCTTCACCTGCACGCCGCCCTCGACGTCCATGCCGGACCTGGAGCTGGAACTCGCCACGATGCGGGGCGCGGCCGCCCGGGTCCGCACGGATCTGGACCACATCGGCGGTCCCCGGACGAAACGGGTGCAGGCTCTCTACGACGACCCGGAGCAGGGCCTCGAACGCCTGGCCACCGAGGTGGCCGGCTACTGGGAGGCGGCGATGGCGCCGTACTGGCCGCGGATCAGGTCGCTGCTGGAGGGCGAGATCCTGCACCGCGCCCGGCTGCTGGCCGAGGGCGGCGCCCAGCGCATGCTGGCCGACCTCGACGACACCGTCACCTGGGACGACGGCACGCTGCGGCTGGAGCACCGGTACGTGTCCGGCCGCCGGTCACTGAGAGGGCTCGGGCTGCTGCTGGTGCCGTGCGTGTTCGCCTGGCCGCGGGTCCTGTCGGTCACGACGCCGCCGTACCAGCCGACCGTGCGTTACGCGCCGCGCGGCATCGCGACGCTCTGGGAGCGCCGCGAGGTGGACCCGCCCGAGGCGCTGGCCGCCGTGC
>NZ_JBSFGJ010000104.1:0-25113 GCF_053596515.1 Nonomuraea sp. NPDC001684 | reverse complement strand
GCCGTCGTCCGAATTTGTGTACTGTGTAAGCTTACCAAGTAAGCAAATTCGAGGAGTACCCGATGATCGCGGTCGCCGTCACCGTCCCGCTCGTTCGCGGGCATCACCGGGGCGTTCCTGGCCGCGCCGGTGACCTCGGTGCTCGTCGCGCTGCTGCGGCGGCCGCGCCCGCACCTGATCACTCCCGGGCCGAGCTGACCGCCTCCAGCTCCTCGCGCGACCACTGGATGCGGCCTTCCCGCAGGTCGGCGATGACGGCGCGGAGCCAGCGGGCCTCGGCCGCCGTCACCTCGCGCAGGTACTCGGACTCCAGCATCGTGATGCGCGGCAGGTCCTGCTCGGCCGACAGGCTCGACTCCAGCTCGGCCAGCGTCTGCTCCACGGCCGCCGCCCGCCGCTCCAGCGCGTCGGCCAGCACGCCGGGCGGGAGCAGCATCGCGTTGGACAGCGCGGCGGGGAACTGCGGGAACTCCTGTTTGGGACGGCTGAGCATGTCGTCGAGCCACACGTCGAGCCGCTCGCGCCCGGCGTCGGTGAGCTCGTAGACCGTGCGCTCCGGGTACTGCTGGTCGCGGCCGGTCTCCCTGACCCTGAGCAGCCCGGCCTCTCCCAGCCGCTCGATCGTGCGGTAGAGCCCGGCCCGCTGGCCGACGTTGACGACCTGGTCCTTGCCCCACTGCTTGAGCAGGCGCTGCATGCCGTACGCGTGCAGAGGCCGGGACCGCAGCAGGGCCAGCACGGTGAGGGCGAGCGGCGAGCCGCGGTCGAGAGCCATGGCCCTCATCATAGCCGCACAGCAACTAGTTGACTTGAGACTAGTTGCAGTGCAACTATCTCCCCATGACCACAGCAGACCGCCCTGAGGGCGTCATGACCGAGATTCCCGTGCTGATCGTCGGCGGCGGCTACGCCGGGCTCACCTCCGCCCTGTTCCTGTCCCACCACGGGGTGCCCTGCGTGCTCGTCGACCGCCACCCCGGCGTGTCGCTCCTGGGCAGGGCGCGCGGCATCACCCCGCGCACGATGGAGATCTACCGGCCGCTCGGCCTGGAGCAGGCCGTCAAGGAGGCCGGGCGGCCCTTCGACGAGGAAGGGGGCGTGGCCCGCTGCGAGACGCTGGCCGGCGAATGGCAGTGGCTCTTCGAGGGCGGCTCCTCCCGGGCGATGCCCGAGCTCACCTCGGGCGAGTACGGCATGGCCGACCAGAGCACGGTCGAGCCGATCCTCGCCGAGGCCGCCCGTGCCCGGGGCGCCGACCTGCGCTTCGACACCATATGCAGGTCGATCGAGCCCGACGCGGACGGCGTCACGGTGGTGACCGAGGACGCCCGCACCGGCGAGCGCCGGACCCTGCGCGCCCGCTACCTGATCGCCGCCGACGGCTACCGCGGCACGATCAGGGAGCGGCTGGGCATCGCCCGCGAAGGGCTCGGCGTCCTGCGCGCCTACCAGTCCTTCGTCTTCAGGGCCGACCTGTCGGAGCTGGTCACCAAGCGGGCGCTGTTCTGGATCCTCGGGGCGCCCGGCGGGACGGCCTCGGGCGCGATGGTCTCCCACGCGCTGCCGGGCCATTGGGGCATGGCCCTGACGTACGACCCCGCCGCCGAGTCGCCGGCCGACTTCACCGACGAGCGGCTGGTCGCCTCGGCCAAGGAGCTGATCGGCCGCGACCTGCCCGTGGAGATCGTCAGCAGGGCCGCGTGGGAGGAGGCGGTGGGCGTCGCCACGCGCTACCGCGAGGGACGGGTCTTCCTGGTCGGCGACGCGGCGCACGTCTGGCCGCCGGCCGGCGGGCTGGGCGCCAACTCGGCCGTCCAGGACACCCACAACCTGGCCTGGAAGCTGGCCGCCGTGCTGGCCGGCCGGGCCTCCGACGCGCTGCTCGACACCTACGAGGCCGAGCGCCGCCCGGTGGCCCTGGAGCTGGCCGACCTGACCGTGCGCAGCCAGGCGGCCAGGTTCGGCCCCAACCCCGAGGACGACCCGCTGGACCACGTCGCGGCGATCCTGGGACAGCGGTACCGCTCGTCGGCCATGGTCGGCGCCACCCACGAGACGGTGCTCGGCGACCCGGCGGCCCAGGGCGCCCGTCCCGGCACCCGCGCCCCGCACCTCTGGCTCGACCGGGACGGCGAGCGCATCGGCGTCCACGACCTGTTCCACGACGCCTTCGTCCTGCTGTGCGGCCCCGGCGGCGCGGACTGGGCGCGGGCCGCCGGGCCCGGCGTGCGGGTGCACCAGGTGGGCGGTGACGTGCTCGACGTCGAGGACGTCTGGGCCGAACGCTACGGCGACGCCACCGCCGTCCTGGTCCGCCCCGACGGCTACGTGGCCTGGCGGGCCGAAGGACCGGCGGTCGAGGGCGAGGTCGGCCGGGCGCTCGACCAGGTGCTCGGAAGGGTCATCATGTGACCTATGCGATGGATCACGTTCGACTGTTTCGGCACCCTCGTCGACTGGCGGCACGGCATCGGCACCAGCCTTGAGCTGATCGCGCCCGGCAGGGGGGACGAGCTGCTGACGGCGTACCTGCGGCACGAGAGCGCGGTCGAGGCCGAGACGCCACGGGCCCGCTACCGGGACGTCATGGCCGAGGCGCTGCGCCGCGCCTGCGCCGAGACCGGAGTCCCGCTGAACGACGACGACGCCTCGGTGCTGGCCGCCACGCTGCCCTACTGGCCGGTGTACGCCGAGGTCGGGGCGGAGCTGTCGGCCCTGCGCGCGGCGGGCCGGCGGCTGGCGCTGCTGACCAACTGCGACCGCGACCTGATCGCCCAGACGCTGCGGCGGCTGCCCGTGCCGTTCGACGCGGTGGTGACCGCCGAGGACGCCGGGGCCTACAAGCCGGACGAGGCGCACTTCGAGCACTTCAGCAGGACCTACGAGCCGGCCGAGTGGGTGCACGTGGCGCAGAGCCACTTCCACGACATGATCCCGGCCGAGCGGCTGGGCGTGCGCCGGGTGTGGATCAACCGGCACGGCGAGCGGCCCGCCGGGCCCGAAGTCGTCCGGGTGGTCCTGCCCGACCTCCGCGGCCTGCTCGCGGCCGTCGAACGGGCCTGACGGCGGCGCCGGGGCCGCACCGCGGCGGCCTAGCGGGGTTTCTCCAGGATCTCGGCGACGCCTTCGAGGAAGGAGTCGACGTCGGCGATCAGGTAGCCGGCGCGCAGCAGCACGGTCGAGAAGCGGGCCTCGCGCACCTCCTGGGCGGTCACCGCGAACTCGGTCGTGCCGCGCAGGGTGGCCACGATGCGGTCGAGGAAGGCGTCGACCTCGTCCTCGTTGTAGCCGGTGCCCATGCGGCCGGGGCGGAAGGCCACCCGTTCGACGCGGGCCGCCTGGGTCTCGAACCACTCCTCGCGCAGCAGCTCCCCGGTGGGCTCGGCCATGGCCAGCCGTACCGGGCGCTTGGCCTGGGTCTCCAGGGCCACGACGAACGCCTCCAGCGCGAAGTCCACCGCGGTCTCGTGGTAGCCGCCGCGTTTGGCGCGGAAGGTCGCGGTGCGGACCTCGTCGGCGGTGACGGGCTCGACCGTGTGCGGGCCTCTGCCCAGGGTCGACTCGATGCGCGCGATCAGGGCGTCGACTTCCACGGGGTCATAGCCTGAACGCATACCCATGACGCGCGGAAAGCGGTTCAAGCCCACTCCTCCTGAGATGTGCCGGGGGCTTCTCCATTGTGAGGCCCTTCATCACGGTCAGGCCCTTTATAGCGGTGAGGCCCTTTATCACGGCCCTGCGCCCTGACATATACCGTTACAGCACCATGCGACTGTTACAGGTCTCTTTTCGCTACCGAAGACGTCAGCCCTTCGTCCTCGAAGAGGCCGACGCGCAGCTCGCGCCGGGCGACGCGATCGAGCTGACCGGGGCCAACGGGGCGGGGAAATCCACGCTGCTGCGGCTCCTCGCGGGGCTCGCGCGGCCGACGCGGGGCCACATCACCGACCGTCCCGGCGTCGTGGGCTTCGCCCCCGACCGCTTCCCGACGGCCCAGCCGTTCACGGTGACGTCCTACCTGACGCACATGGCGTCCGTACGGGGCGGCGCCCGGTGGCGGCCCTGGGCCGAACGCCTGAACATGGGCCACCTTCTCCGCCTGCCGCTCGGCGAGCTGTCCAAGGGCAGCGCGCACAAGGTCGGCCTGGTCCAGGCCCTGATGGCCGACCCCGGCCTGCTGATCCTGGACGAGCCCTTCGCCGGCCTGGACGCCGACGCCCGCGAGATGCTGCCCGCCATCGTCACCGAGGTCGCCGGGCGCGGGGGCATCGTCGTCGCCAGCGACCACCAGGGCGGTTTGCGCGGCCTCCCCGGGCTGCGCTCATGGTCGCTCGTGGACGGCCACCTCAAGGAGGCCACCCCTGCGGCCCCTGGGCCTTCCGCGGCCCCGATCTCCGCCACCCCCGTCGCCCCTGAGCCCCCCGCGGCCCGGATCTCCGCCGCCGCTGTGGCCCAGGTGGCCCCGGCGGCCTCTGCGTCCCCTCCGACTCACGCTCCGGAACGCCCGCTGACCACCGTGGCGGTCACCCTGCCCGCCGACGAGCTCCCGCTCTTCCTGACCAGGATGCACGACCAGGGCTACCGAACCTCCACCCTCGACCACCCCCACACCCCCGAGGAGCCCGGATGATCGCCCTGGCCGCCGTCCGCCTGACCGAGGAGTGCCGGTGACCGCCCTGGCCGTCTTCCGCTCGCCTGAGGAGTGCCGGTGATCGCTCTGGCCGTCTTCCGGTTGGCCGCCTATGTGCGGTCGCACCGGGTCCATCAGTCGCTCCTGCTCACCCTCGCCATGCTCGCGATCGTCTACGGCAGCCGCGCGCCCAAGGGCACGGAGGCCGCCGTGCTGGCCGACGGCGCCGTCCTGATCATCCCCATCCTCGCCTGGGCCACGCGGAGCCTCCTGGACACCGAGCCCGACCGGCAGCGCGAGCTGTCGGCGGTCACCGCGGGCGGGCGCGGCAAGGAGGTGGCCGCGGGGCTCGTGGCGAGCCTGGTTGCCTGCGCCGCGCTGGCCGCCGTCGGCCTCGCGTGGGCCGTCCTGCTCGGCCTGAGCGAGCGCCCCGGCCGGGACGTGCTCGGCGCGGCCCTCGTCCTGCACGCCCTGGCGGTGCTCGCCGGGACGGCCCTCGGCGCGCTCACCAGCCGGGCCGTGCTGCGCTCCCCCGCGGTCTCGATCATGTCGCTGGTGCTCGGCTACCTGGTGATGCTGCTGCTCAGCGCGTCCCCCGCGTACTGGCTGACGGTTCCGCTGGTGGTCTGGATGCGTACGGCCGGCGCCGGCGAGCTGCTCGACCAGCTACCCCAACTGTCCGCCATCTCCCTGGTGTGGTGCCTGGCGGGACTCGCCCTGTATGCCTGGAGGCGCCGTAGGGTAGGTTAGTAAGCGTTCACTCACCCCGGAGGAGGCAACGGTGAAGGTGATCTGCCTGGGTGACAGCATCACCCGCGGACAAGTGAGCGTCGACTATGTGGCCATGCTGCGCGACCGGCTGCCCGGCGAGACGGTGATCAACGCGGGCGTCAACTACGAGCCGTCGTCCGAGCTGCTCAAGCGTCTCGACGACGTCGTACGGCAGGATCCGGATGTGGTGACCGTGCTCATCGGCACCAACGACGCCAACGCCACGTTGAGCGAGAAGCGGGCCAGGGCCCTGCGCAAGCGCTGGAAGCTCGCCGAGACCCCCACGCCCGCCGCGTACGCCGCCAACCTGACGGCCATCGCCGCCCGCCTGCAGAACGAGACCATGGCCCGCGTGGCGCTGCTGTCCCCGCCGGTCATCGGCGAGGACCTGGACTCGGTCCCGGTGCGCCGCACCCAGGAGTTCGCCGAGATCGTCAGGACGGTCGCCGCCGAGCAGGGCGTGACCTACCTGCCGCTCAACGAGCGCATGACCGCCGACCTGGAGGGCACCTCGCCCCGCACCCACTACCGTCCCGAGAGCAACCAGGCGCAGACCGCCGCGATGCAGCACTTCCTGCTCGGCCGCAGCCTGGACGCCATCTCCAGCAGCCGCGGCCTGCGGCTCACCACCGACACCGTGCACCTCAACAGCCGGGGCGCGGCCATGATCGCGGACCTGATCGAGACCTTCGCCGCCCGCTCGCCCGCCACAAGATAGGCCGGCCGCCCTGTTCGGCGGCCGCCGGTCGGGGCCGGTCACTTGCTCGAAGAGGGCCGGCTACCACCCGCTCGGGCCGGGGCCGGTTACTCGGCCGCGGCGAGCTGGCCGCAGGCGCCGTCGATCTCGCGGCCCCTGGTGTCGCGCACGGTCACCGGCACCCCGTGGAACTCCAGCCGGCGCACGAACGCCCGCTCGTCCTCCGGCCGGGAGGCCGTCCACTTGGAGCCGGGCGTGGGGTTGAGCGGGATCAGGTTGACGTGCACGAGCTTGTTCCTGACCAGCTTGCCGAGCAGGTCGGCCCGCCACTCCTGGTCGTTGACGTCCTTGATCAGCGCGTACTCGATGGAGATGCGGCGCTTGGTCTTGGCCGCGTACGACCAGGCCGCGTCGAGGACCTCGGCCACCTTCCAGCGCGTGTTGATCGGGACGAGCGTGTCGCGCAGCTCGTCGTCGGGCGCGTGCAGCGACAGCGCGAGCGTGACCGGCAGCCCCTCGTCGGCGAGCTTGCCGATGGCGGGCACCAGCCCCACGGTGGAGACCGTGACCCCGCGCGCGGAGATGCCGAGACCGTGCGGCGCGGGCTCGACCATGCGGCGCACGGCGCCGATCACCTGCTTGTAGTTGGCCAGCGGCTCGCCCATGCCCATGAAGACGATGTTGCTCACCCGGCCGGGACCGCCCGGCACCTCGCCCGCCGCCAGCGCACGGGCGCCGGAGACCACCTGCTCGACGATCTCGGCGGTGGACATGTTCCGGGTCAGGCCCGCCTGTCCGGTGGCGCAGAACGGGCAGTTCATGCCACAACCGGCCTGCGACGACACGCACATCGTGACCCGCTCCGGATAGCGCATGAGCACCGACTCGACCAGCGCGCCGTCGAACAGCCGCCACAGGGTCTTGCGGGTCGTGCCGCCGTCGGTGGTCAGCTCCTTGACCGGCGTGAGCAGCGTCGGCAGCAGCGCCGACAGCTTGTCGCGGGCCGCCGCGGACAGATCGGTCATCTCGGCGACGTCGGCGGTGTGGCGCTCGAAGTAGTGGCGCGAGAGCTGGTCGGCGCGGAACGCCTTCTCCCCCAGCTCGGTGACCGCGGCCCGGCGCTCGGCCATGGACAGGTCCGCCAGGTGCCGCGCGGGCTTGGCCCGTCGCGGTGCGACGAAGGTGAGCTGGCCTGGCTGCTGGGACACGTTCCTGCCTTTGCTTGGGGGACTTCCGGGACTCTGCTTGGGACTTCCGGGATTTCTCACCGGCCAGGTTAGTGAACGCCGGCCGCGGAGGAGGCATTCCTGATCACGGTACGGCTCGCGTCAGGGTCACCGCCCGATCTACAGTCATCTCGTATGGCGATTTTCCGGTCGGCATCTGGCGAGGGTGGCACCGAGGTCGTCCTCGCCGCCGGTAACCCCTACGGCAGCCGCACGCTCGTGGTCGAGCGGGACGAGGACTCCTCGGTAGCTTACCTGTGCTCGCCCGAGGGCGCCGTCCACGGAGCGGTCTGGCTGGCCAACCACCGGCCGGCCCCGGCCGTGGTCGACCTGGCCCGGATCAACTCCGGCCTGCCCCCGCTGATGCCGAGGGGCAACACGACGCACCCCGAGGGGCGCAGGCCGCTCGGCCAGTTGTCCGCCCTGTGGTTCGAGGAGGGCGACGGCGTCGCCCTCTACGAGGACGACGACCTGCTCGCGGTCATCCCCGGCTGGGCCGACATGAGCAGGGGCATGCCCGGCTACGCCCGTGACGCCGTGGGCGAGTCGCCGTTCGCGTGGGCGCTGTCGGAGGCGCTGGAGGGGCTGCGGCCGCGTATCTCCAATGCCACGTCCTACTGGCGCTGGCGGCACGGCGAGGGGTCGTGGCCGTCGTTCCAGCAGTTCGTCATGGGCCATCTGGACCGGGTGCTCGGCCCGGCCGGCCGGTACTGGGACGCCAGCGGCGAGCGCCTGCCGACCGTCGGCATCACCGAACGGCCGCCGTACGCGGGCCGCGAGCCGACCGTGCTGTCCACGGTGGGGATGAGCTGCCAGCGCATGCCGACGGTCGAGCAGTGGATCGACCGCCCCGACGCCTACGCCCGGATCGAGCTGGCCGTGGCCACCCACGACGACCCCAGGGACGCGGCGCTGCTGCTGGTGTGGCTGGCCCAGTATCCGTGGCACTCGGTGACCTGGCTCGGCCACGGGCACACGGCCAAGTGGTACCACGAGCCCTCGACGTTCCCGCTGGGGCCGCAGTACTCGGGGGTGCTCATGCGGGCCGACCCACCCGACATGCCTGACATGTCGGGGTTCGCGTTCGGCGGGGAGGCCGTACGGTGGTTGTGGCTCACGCCCGTCACGACGGAGGCGTTAGAGGAACAGCGTCAGTAGCAGCCAGACCGGCACCAGCGTAGTCACCAGCGAGTCGAGGCGGTCCATCAGGCCGCCGTGCCCCGGCAGGATCGTGCCGAGGTCCTTGATGCCGAGGTCCCGCTTGATCATCGACTCGATGAGGTCGCCCACGGTCGCCAGCAGCGCCGCCAGCGCCCCGATCAGCGCGCCCAGCCAGAGCGGGCCGTCCAGCAGCCAGGTCACCAGCCAGCCGCCGACCAGCGTGCAGGCGATCACCGACCCGGCGAAACCCTCCCAGGTCTTCTTCGGGCTGATGACCGTCATCTTGTGCCTGCCGAACAGCACACCCGCGACGTATCCGCCGATGTCGCTGGCCACGGTCACCGCGATGAAGATCAGCACCCGGTCGCGGCCGTCGTGCGGCGCCAGCAGCAACGCCGCGAACGCCGCCAGCATCGCCGGGTAGAACAACGTGAACACCGAGGCGGTGCCGTCGCGCACGTAGCCGTCGGTGCCGTCGCTGAACATCCGCCAGACCAGCAGCACGAACGCGAACACCGCGAACGTCCCCAGCAGCCAGAACGGCCCGCCCCAGTACGCCCCGGCCTGCATCGCCACCAGCCCCGCGAGCACGGGCACGGCCGGGACCTTGATCCCGCGCGTGGCGAACGCCTTGGTCAGCTCCAGCACGCCCACGCCGACGCACACCACGATCACCAGGAGGAAGAGCTCCTTGATCGTGTAGAGGGTACCGAGGACCAGCGCACCCAGCCCCACACCCACCGCGATCGCGGCCGGCAGGTTCCTTCCGGTACGGCTGCCGCCGTCCGGGCCGGTGCCGGCCGTACGTTCTTCCACAGACACTCTCCATAGCCACGGCCCCCGCCTTCCGGCGAGGGCCGCGAGGCGTGCCGCTCAGACTTCGAGCAGCTCGGCTTCCTTGTGCTTGAGCAGCTCGTCGATCTTGGCGACGTGCTTCTGGGTGAGGTCGTCGAGTTCCTTCTCCGCGCGACGGACCTCGTCCTCGCCCGCCTCGCCGTCCTTGATCATCTTGTCGAGGGCCTCCTTGGCCGTACGACGGATGTTCCGGATCGACACCTTGGCGTGCTCGCCCTTGTTCTTGGCGACCTTGATGTACTCCTTGCGGCGCTCCTCGGACAGCTCCGGGAAGGTCACGCGGATCACGTCGCCGGTGTTGGTCGGGTTGACGCCGAGGTCGGAGTCGCGGATGGCCTTCTCGATCGCGCCCATCGCGCTCTTGTCGAAGGGCTGGATGATGACCATGCGCGCCTCGGGCAGGTGGAACGAGGCCAACTGCTGCACCGGAGTCGGAGTGCCGTAGTACTCCGCATTGATCTTGTTGAACATCGCGGGGGTGACCCGGCCGGTCCGGATGGTCGCGAAGTCTTCCTTCGCGACCGAGACGGCCTTGTCCATCTTTTCCTCGGCTTCGAGGAGGGTTTCGTCGATCACAGCGGCTCCCTGTCTACTAGCTGGCGGTGTCGGGCTAGCTCCCTCATTTGCCTGCGGGACTCACCAGCGTGCCGATTTTCTCACCGCGTACCGCTCGCAGGATGTTGCCCTCGCCCATCAGGTCGAAGACCACGATCGGCAGATCGTTGTCCTTGCACAGGCTGATCGCGGTCGCGTCCATGACCGCGAGGTCGCGCAGCAGCACCTCGCCGTAGTCAAGATGGTCGAACCGGACCGCGTCGGGGTTCTTGCGCGGGTCGGAGTCGTAGATCCCGTCGACCTGCGTGCCCTTGAGCAGCGCCTCGGCGCCGATCTCCAGGGCTCGCTGCGACGCCGCGGTGTCGGTGGAGAAGTACGGCGAGCCGAGACCCGCCCCGAAGATGACCACGCGGCCCTTCTCCAGGTGCCTGATCGCGCGGCGCGGCAGGAAGGGCTCGGCGACCTGCTGCATGGTGATGGCGGTCTGGACGCGGGTCTCGACGCCGCGCCGCTCCAGGAAGTCCTGGAGCGCCAGACAGTTGATCACCGTGCCGAGCATGCCCATGTAGTCGGCCCTGGCGCGGTCGATGCCGCCCTGGGACAGGGTGGCGCCGCGGAACATGTTCCCCCCGCCGACCACGACCGCGACCTGCACGCCCTCGCGCACGGCCTCGGTGATCGAGTCGGCCAGGTGGTCGACGACGGCCGGGTCGATGCCCAGCGGGTCGTCTCCGGCGAACGCCTCGCCTGACAGCTTCAACATCACCCGCTTCCACCTCAGTGGACCCTGCGGGCTGGGTGATGAGGAAGCCGCCGTCCGTGTGGATTCGTGGGCTGACTCCCGGTGGTCCTGCACGGCGGCGGCCTCCTTCATTGGGTGGAACTCTGGGCTGGCAGTTCGCTCAAGCCTATGCCTGGCCGACCTTGAATCGGACGAAGGCGAGCACCTCGACGCCGTTCTCCTCGGCGTACTTGCCCACGCTCTTCTTGTTGTCCTTCACGAAGGCCTGCTGGACCAGGGTGAAGTCCTTGTACCAGCCGTTGACGCGACCCTCGACGATCTTGCCGATGGCGGCCTCGGGCTTGCCCTCCTCGCGGGTCATCTCCTCGAAGAGCTTGCGCTCCTTCTCGACGACCTCGGCGGGGACGGACTCGGCCTTGAGGTACTGCGGGGCCATCGCCGCGGCGTGCTGGGCGATGTCCTTGGCGACCTCGGCGTTCGGCTTGTCGAGCTGCACGAGCACGCCGACCGCCGGCGGCAGCGCCGGGTCCGTCTTGTGCATGTACGAGCCGATGTAGCCGCCCTCAAGCACGGCGAAGCGGCGGATCTCGATCTTCTCACCGAGCGCGGCGTTGGCCTCGTCCAGGTGCTCCTTGACGGTCTTGCCGTCGAAGGAGGAGTCGAGCAGCGTCGCCACGTCGGCGGGCTTGCTCGCCAGGATGTGCGCGACCACACCGGCGGCCAGCTCCTGGAAGCGCTCGCCCTTGGCCACGAAGTCGGTCTCGCAGTTGAGCTCGAGAAGAGCGGCGGAGGAGTCGCTGTCCTGCTGGAGCGCGACGAGGCCGTTGGAGGCCGTACGGGCCTCGCGCTTGCCCACGTCCTTGGCGCCCTTGAGGCGCAGGAGCTCGATGGCGCGGTCGAAGTCGCCTTCGGACTCCTCAAGCGCCTTCTTGCAGTCCATCATGCCGGCAGCGGTGATCTCGCGAAGCCGCTTGACGTCGGCCATGTTCACGGAAGCCATTGCTCTTATTCCTTGTGGGATTTCGTCGTCGTCGTGGATCGGAGTGGACGCCCTGGGCGCCCGCCCCTGGTCGGTGCGGCAGGCGCGCGCCGCACCAGGGCCTTGTCGTGCGCGGGTCGTGCGCGGGTCGTGCGTTCTGCCTCGGTCGTGCGCGGTCTCGAACGGTGGTGCCGGTTGTGTCGGGTTGTGCTCGGACGGTGGTGCCAGGCGTTGTCCGGAGGGCGCCCTCACGCCGGGTTCCCTCCCGACCAGCCGAACATCCGTCCGGCCGACCCGGCCCTCGCCCAACCGGCTGAGCTCCGAGCCATCGAACCTCCGCCCAACTGGCCGAGCTCCGAGCCATCGAACCTCCGCCCGACCGGCTGGGCTTCCGCCCGGCCCTTTGGCTTTCACCTGACTGGCCCGGCTTTCGCCTGGCCCGTCCGGCTGCCTCCGGAACCTTCGCTCGTACCTGGGCTTGGTCTGGGCTCGGGCTTCGTCCGGCCTGGGCGCGGACTCCGCTCGGGCCCGGGTTTTCGCCCAGGTCTCCGCTCAGCAGGACGGGCTCCGCCGGTGGAGCTCCGCTCCGCCTCGCTCGGCATACTGCCCAGCCAGGCTCGGCTTATCGCTCCGGCCCGATGGTCATCCACCTCGGCTCACCGCCTCGGCTTCCGACGCCCGGCCCTGACCTACCGCCCGAACCTGATCGCCACCCTGCCTTGACCTATCGCCTCGGCGGGGTGCCGTCCTGTCCGGCTTGCCGTCCCGGCTCGGCCGTTTGCCCAGTCGAGACGCGTACCTTGCCCTACCAAGCCTCAGCCCGCGCAGGACCTCGGCCTTGCCCTTCACAACCTCGGCCCGCGCAGGACCTCGGTTCCGCTCACCCTCTGTCGGCCGGCTGCCCGCCCCGCACCGCGGTCGAGGACGACCTGCGGCGCGGAGCCGGCGCCTGTACCGTGCCCGGCCTCACGGACCGGGCGCGGCGGCCGTGTCTCAGGCCTGCGGCTCGGACTCGGGGGTCGCGTCGGCAGCCGGAGCGGCCTCGGCGGCGGGCGCCTCCTCGGCCGGAGCCTCGGCAGCGGGCGCCTCGGCGGCGGGGGCCTCCTCGGCGGCGGCCTCGGGAGCAGCCTCAGGGGCGGCCTCGGCGGCCTGACCCTGGCCCTGCTCGATGAGCTCGCGCTCCCACTCGGCCAGCGGCTCGGCGGCGGCCGGCTTCTCGTCACCGCGGGCGGCGCCGGAGCGAGCCATCAGACCGGCGGCGACACCGTCGGCGACGACCCTGGTGAGCAGGCCGACGGCGCGGATGGCGTCGTCGTTGCCCGGGATCGGGTAGTCGACCTCGTCGGGGTCGCAGTTGGTGTCGAGGATCGCGACGACCGGGATGCCAAGCTTCTTGGCCTCGCTGATCGCGATGTGCTCCTTCTTCGTGTCCACGACCCACACCGCGCTGGGCACGCGGCCCATGTCACGGATGCCGCCGAGCGTGCGCTCGAGCTTGTCCTTCTCGCGACGGCGCATGAGGAGCTCCTTCTTGGTGAGCCCCGAGCCGGCGACGTTGTCGAAGTCGAGCTCCTCGAGCTCCTTCAGACGCTGAAGCCTCTTGTGCACGGTGGAGAAGTTGGTGAGCATGCCGCCCAGCCAGCGCTGGTTGACGTACGGCATGCCGACCCGCGCGGCCTGCTCGGAGATGGCCTCCTGAGCCTGCTTCTTGGTGCCGATGAACAGGATCGTGCCGCCGTGGGCGACGGTCTCCTTGACGAAGTCGTAGGCACGGTCGATGTACGACAGCGACTTCTGCAGGTCGATGATGTAGATGCCGTTGCGCTCGGTGAAGATGAAGCGCTTCATCTTCGGGTTCCACCGGCGGGTCTGGTGGCCGAAGTGAACGCCGCTCTCGAGCAGCTGTCGCATGGTGACGACGGGGGCCATGTGATGGTCCTCCAGGTCTGGGCGCCCTGCGGATGGGCGCAGTTCTCGGTTGTGCCGCGGCAGCGCGTTGTCTACCGCCCTGATGCCCCAAAACCGCTCCAGCCGGGCCGGGGCCCGGACCGAGGGTGCGGTCCGCAACGGGGCATGCGAAGTCGGCCTGTTGCCACAGGCCATCGAAAAGTCTACCTCCCACACCGCCCCAGGCTGACCGTCGGAGGTCAAACCGACATGCCGGGTACGGCTCACCCCACATCGTGGTCCTCCGTGGGCAACCCGGGCGACGTCCTGGGGGCGACCGGGAAGAGGTTGATCTGCGCCTCCGCGATCCTGGCACCGCTCGGCGCGTCCTCCTGGCTGCGCTGGTGGGCGATGTACGGCTCCAGGAGCTTCTCGATCTCCGCGCTCAGCCGTCCCAGCTCGCTCGCGTCGACTCTGATCCGGGTGCGGCTGAAGCGCGTCGCGTCGCGCCATTCGTCCGTGTCGTGCTCGGTCCTGGCCAGGGCCCGGTCGGCCTCGTCGCCGGCCTCCTTGCGGAACGCCTTGATCAACAGGGTCTTGGCGTCACGGACCTCCGGCTGGTCGTCCGGCAGCACTCCCACGCTGAACGGCTTGTGCGTCGACCTCCACAGCCGTTCGCGTCCGTCCCCTCTGGGCGGGGCGTCCTCGACGAAGCCGTATTTGGCCAGCATGCGCAGGTGATAGCTGGCGGCGCTGGGCGTGATCCCCGCGATCTCGGCCACCTCGGTCGCGGTGGCGCTGTCCTGCACGCCGAGCCGGTTGAGGATCAACAGCCTCGCCGGGTGAGCCAGCGCCCGCATCATCTTGGGATCGCTGAGCCCCTCCATGTCCTGCGTCATGTGCCAAAGGTACCCGGCGGGAGATGTGAAGCATTCCCTTTACAACTCTGAAGGGATCCCTTCATACTTATGAAGTCTTCCTTTCACATCTCTCCCCACCCGTCCGACCGGCCCCCCTTCAGCTCCCTCGAACTCGCCACCGGAGACCCCAGCATGGACACGACGCCCCCACTCCCCCTCCGCAAACAGCGCGACTACCGCCTGCTGTGGAGCGCCCGCACGATCTCGATCACCGGCTCGGAGGTCTCCAAGCTGGCCGTCCCGCTGACCGCCATCACGCTCCTGACCGCCTCACCCGCCGAGATGGGACTGCTCACCGCCGCCGCGCCGCTGCCCGCCCTGCTGTTCGGCCTCCAGTCGGGCGCCATCGCCGACCGTCTCACCCGGCACCGCCCGCTGATGATCGCCTGCGAACTCGTCTCCTGCGCCGCCGCCCTCACCGTCCCGCTGGCCTGGCTGCTCGGCGTCCTCACCGTGCCCTGGCTGATCATCGTGGCCCTGGTCATCGGTACGGCCGGCGTCATCTTCAAATCCGCCAACTTCCCCTACATAGCCGCGGTCGTGGATCCGTCGCAGCGCACCGAGGCCATGGCCGGCTTCCAAGCCTCGTACTCGGTGGCCTCCGTGAGCGGCCCCGGCCTGGCCGGCATCCTGGTCCAGACGCTCACCGCGCCGTTCGCCGTACTGGCCGAGGCGCTGTCATTCCTCGCCTCCGCCATCCTGCTCCGCTCGATCCGCACCCCGGAGCACAACGAGCCCACCCGCTCGTCCAGCATGTGGCACGACATCGTCGAGGGCCTGCGAACCAGCCTCACCCACCCCACGCTCCGAGCCGTCCTGGGCGCCGGCGTGACGATCAACTTCTTCGCCATGGCGTACATCGCCGTCTACATGCTCTACATGGTCAACACGCTCGACATCCCCAAGGGAATGATCGGCTTCCTCACGGCGCTGAGCGGCGCGGGCGGCCTCCTGGGCGCCTGGCTCACCTCCCGCCTGTCCAAGCGCTACGGCGAGAACCGCATCCTGCTCGTCTCGGTCCTGTTCTTCCCGCTGGACATCCTCGCCGTCGGCCTCCTGACCGGCCCCCTCTGGGTGAAGCTCACCGTCCTCGGCCTGACGGGCGTCATGACCGGCGTCATCGTGGTCGCCTTCGCCACCTGCATGGGCGTGATCACCCTCCGCTACACCCCCGCCGCCCTCCGAGGCCGCGTGAACGCCACCATGACCTTCGCCGTACAGGGCGTCCTGGCCGTCGGCGGCCTGGTGGGCGGCGTACTGGCCGAGTTCATGGGCCTGCGCCCGGTCATCCTGCTGAGCGCGGCGGGCATCGCCTTGAGCAGCCTCTGGATCTGGCTCTCCCCCCTACGTCCCAACCGCCCTCAGACCTCCCACACCCCACCCGCGCCCCCTCACAACCCCAGCCCCCAGACACTGAAGAACCTGATCGAATCCAAGCGCCACTCAGTCATCTAGCCACCTCCACTCCCCAGATTCCGCACTTCGCCCGTACGGACCCCACTACGTCTCGCTCCCACCGCTCTCCGCCTCTTGCCATCTCGCCAACCACACGTACACCCACGGCGCCTGCACCGGTCGTACGGCACACAGCCAGAGCCCTCGCCCTCCCGGCGTCGGCGGTTACCGTCACTGGGGGCGGCCCGTTCCTTGGGCACAGCCTTTCTCCAGCTCTTGGCGCAGCTCTGGATCGATCGCCACACCAGCCGCATGGTGGTGACGCAATGGTGTGACCATGCTGACCAGGCAGAGATCGACCTGCCTGCACCAGCGCACTTCATCAACGTCCTGAAGCCACTTTGAGTCGTCACCGCCGGAAGCGGCCATCAATGGCCGCCCAGGAGCCGCAGCACTCGGCCCTCAAGCTCCGCCGAACAGCGACCTGAAGCCGGGACGGGCCTAATACGGCAGGTAGTAGCTGAGCAGATCCGCGGTGAGCGGCGGGAAGAGCGCCTGGGACAGCTCTTCCTCTCCGGTGTAGACGTCGGGCCGGATGCGGGTCAGCCCCTCGATCCCGTGCGGGCCGAACAACAGGGCGGGCAGGTGGTCGGGTGCCACTCCGATGCCCTTCACGGATCCAGGTCTCTGCATCGGGCCGCCTGTGACGACCTCGCCGAGGCCATCGGCGCCGACCGGGATCCGGTAATGGGCGCCGAAGGTGGAGATGACGATGTCATCGCCGGTGCGGTCCGTCCCCTCTGCGGTGAGGCGCTGCCAGAGCAGCGGCCGGAACCGGTCGAGCAACACCGCGACGTCCGGAATGCGCACGTAGTACTGCTCCGCCCGCTTCCGCGGTTCGTGGTCGAGGAACTCCTGCCAGGCGGTGGCGGTCACGGATCCGGCCCGATGGACGACCTTCAGCTCACTCCCGGGGAACTGGGCGACGACGGCACTGAGCAGGTCGCGGGCCGCGGCCTCGTCGGCGGCGGCAGCCTCGGCCAGCAGCACCTCGTCGTCGTCGGGAGGCGTGGTGCGTCCGGTGGCGATGACGGTGGCGGCGCGCTCCAGGACCCAGGAGGTGCTCGCCTGGTGGTCCAGCAACCATCGCCAGCATGCCGCCGAATGCGGCATGGCCACGTCGAACCGGTCCTGAGCCATGTCCTGCAGAGCTGCCATGGCGGGAATGTCGGCGGGCCGGGCGACGCGGAGTGCGGGCGTGCCGTCACCGGCCGGGGGCGTGTGCACGGTCAGCGCCGACGGTATGTCGATGGCGTACTCGTAGCCGAACAGCCGGTAGAAGTACGGGATCCCGATCATCACCTGAACGACGTGACCACGGGCGGCGGAGCGGTCGTGAGCCCATCGCATGAGCGCCCGTACGAGTCCGCGTCCTTCGTATTCGCGGTCGGTGGCGACCAGTTCGACCTGGCCGGCTGGTAGGCGGATGCCGCCGACGCGCACTTCCTCGTCGAGGAGCGTCGCGGTGGACACGACCCGCTCTCCATCCACGACCACGGCGCAGGCGGACCAGCCGACCTCCGGGTCCGAGACGACCAGCCGGTGGTCGAGGGCGTCGGCCGAGTCGCCACGTTCGGTGAGCAGCGCGCTGATCTGGTCGAGGTCCGCCGGCCGTGCCTGCCGCAGAACGAGACCGTCGGCCAGCGGGACGGATGTGGGGGACGCTGCAGTCGGGCTCACGGTGGGACTTTTGCATCGCCCGGATGACCTCGTCCATTGAATTTCCACTCGGGCGGGCGGGCGGCGGGCTCGGCACAGGGCGGGTTGTCCACAGGAGGCTCCCCACCGCTTCCTGTATCCACAGAATCTCGCTCGCCTCGACCTCCGCAGGCCGCTCCCGGCAAGACTCCCCGCCATGCCCCCTCGCCCACGCCTCCCCGCCCTGTCCCCCCGCTCAGCACCGCCACCGCCGAGACCACGCACGCAGAACGTGGCCCGCCGTGCCGTGATCTCCCTGGTCGTGCTCACAACAGCGATCACGCTCACGACCATCGCCACCCCGGCTCCGCTGGCGAAGGCCGCCCCACCCGCCTGGCGCTGGCCACTCGATGGCAGCCCCCGCGTCCTGCGCCGCTTCGCCCCGCCCTTGGCTCCTTGGCTGGCCGGACACCGCGGCATCGACCTGGCTGCCTCCGCCGACACCCCCGTCCTGGCCGCGGGCTCAGGCACCGTCCGCTACGCAGGCCCAGTAGGCGGAAGGGGAGTCGTCACCATCGACCACCCAGGCGGCCTCCGAACGACGTACCTGCCGATCAGCGCATCGGTGAAGCAGGGTGAGCCGATCACGATGGGCAGCCGACTGGGGGTCGTACAAGCCGTACACGGCCATTGCCAGGAGTCATGCCTGCACTGGGGCCTGATCCAGAGCGCCCGCTACCTGGACCCTCTTCTCCTCCTGGGCCACGCCCCCATCCGCCTCCTCCCCATCTGGCCCAAGACCGCCCTACCGCAGACCACCCCACCCCTGCTCCCTCCGACCCCCAAAACACCCTCCGAAGCACCGCTTGCCTATCCCTCCGAGCCTTCCGAAGCGGCCCTTGCCGTCCCCCTTGAGCCCTCCGACGCACCCCCTGCGCCCTCCGACGCTCCGCTTGACGTCGCTTCCAACCCCTCGGAGGCGTTCGCAGGCAGCACCTCAACCCCACCCACCCTCCGCCTGCTCACCAAGCTGTCCGCCGCTTTCTACCGCCCGAACCCGCCCCTGCTTCCGCACCTGAACCCGCCTGCTCCGCTCGCACGGAACCTGCTCCCCAACGCCCCCGTGCCTCCTCCGCCCCCGCTCCTCGTCCCTCTCCCCCCGCCCCTGCTCACAGTTCTCGCGCACCGCGACTCATCCGCGAACCAGCACAACGCGCTCCCATCCCCCTACTCCACGGTCCTGCAGGCACTTGGCCTCACCGCAGAGCCGCCCCCCGAGACCCCGCTCATCACCCCTGCGGTCACCTCCTCACGCCCGGAGATGCGTTCCAGCGACCTTCCCCTCCGCAACCAATCAGCCATAACTCCCGAGCAGCGGCATGAACCAACTCACGCCCCCTCCAGATCCCTTGCAACCGTCCTCCGACTCCTGACACACGCGGCTTCGCTGCCAGCAGCCCCAGCGCTCGGGCTGGGCACCCTCCTCGCCTCCGCCCTCCTGATCACGGCCCTACGCCGCCGCCGACGCCCCCACAAGAAGCACCACGGCTCAAGAAGCGGCCAACACCGCAAACCCCCAACAGAAGGGCTCCACAGACGCCCCAACCCACCCTCACGACGCTCCTCCTGACCCCCTCAAAACCACCCTCAGAGGCTCACTCTTCAAGCCCTAAAACCCGACACCTGCCGAGACCTCCAAGCTCACAACGAGACCTCCACAACGGCCACCCGCATCAATCCAGAAATGCCTTCAAGGCAACCAAGATGCCCATCCATTCACCGCCGCTGGATGAACACGACCGTCAAACCTCATCGGGAAACGCGCGCGCCCTTGATCCGGACCAAGCCCCAACTAATAAGAGCGCCTTGTTCCGCCCTCCGGCCCCATGGCCCAGCCGCCGTCCGCCGCCTCCATAGCCATCGGCCGTCGCCATTCGCCACCGCCGTCCGCCCACCGCCGTCCGCCCACCACCGACACCGACACCGACCAACCGTCTCTGAACTCTCCGCCCTTCGCGCTTCTTGCTCTTCGCGCCCTCTGCTCCTCTGTGCCCCTCACCGCCAAGCCAGGCAACCGAAGTACGGTGCACCAGGACCGCACTGCCAAGTTGCGGCCTACGTAGAGCGCACGGCACCTGCGCCGCGCGTGGTTGTGGTTGCCTGTAGCGGCACAGGCCACCCGCGCCATGTGAATGGCGACCACTCATTTCTTGGCCGCCGTAGGTCAGCCCAGTCGCTACATGGCACCGCTCCCCTGTAAGCGAGACGCTTTTATGCGCCGTAAGGGGGAGCTCGTCAGCAGGGGACCGAACCAACCCGGGACTCACTTGGGCGAGGGCTGGCCCCACGCCGGAGCCCGTACCCCCAGGGGGGCGGCGTTCACCCGGACAGTGGCTAGACCCGCGCCGGAGCCCACACCCCAGTGGGCGGCGTTCACCCGGACGGTGGCTAGACCCGCGCCGGAGCCCGCACCCCAGTGGGACCGGGGACTCACCCAAGCTGTGGCTAGACCCGAGCTGAAGCCCCCGCTCCCCTTCTGGGGTGAGAGACTCCCAGGCTGTGGCTGGCCCCTGATAGGAGACCATGCCCGCGAATACTCCAACGCCGGAGTGGTTTCGTCCTCTACCGTCCGCGCCGCGTTCGTACGAGTCCTTCGTTCCCCGTTCCTCCTCGGAGGGGGCCAGGTACAGACGCGTCCTGCTGTGGGATGACGGCGCGTGATCTGGAACGTCCAGCAAGCCGGCGCCAGCCAGGAGCATCAGGTCCTCGATCAAGGCGCTGCACGTGACCCACTCCTCCGCGCGCTCGACTCCCGCGCGCCTATCCAGTAGAGCAACCGTCGGTTAGATGGTCGCCACCGGTCTCTCGCTCCACCCCGTGAATCCAGCACTGCCTGCGCGGCAGGAACATGCTCCTCGCGTCATTGCCTCTCGCCCCTTCGCATCCCTCGCGCATTGACGGCACTGTCGTGTCGTCGCGCCGTCGGGTTCTCTGGCCGACGTGGCTACAGGTCTTGGGTCGTTGGCGTAGATGCGGGAACTGCGCAGCACGCCCGAACGTGTCGTGCTGCGTCGCCTGGCGGCGGGCTCGGCCGGGCCCAATGCCTGCGTGGACGCTTGGTTCGACGTCTTATGGCCCTTGCGCTCAGCCGGAGAGCGAGGGGTGGGCGAGAGAGGCAATGGCGTGCTGGTGTTTGTGGTCAGGCGCGGGGGTGGGCTTGGCGGTATGCGGTGCGGAGGCGGTCGATCGAGACGTGGGTGTAGATCTGGGTTGTGTTGAGGGAGGCATGACCGAGTAGTTCTTGGACGCTACGCAGGTCTGCGCCTCCTTCGAGCAGGTGGGTTGCCGCGGTGTGCCGCAGTCCGTGTGGGCCCATGTCGGGGGCGCCCTCGGTCTGGGCCAGCCGCGCGTGCACCACCCGTCGTACGGTGCCGGCGTCGATCCGGCCGCCACGGACTCCGAGGAAGAGGGCCGGCCCGGAGCGTTCCCGAACCCAGATGGGACGCCCGTTGATGCACCATCGGTCCAGAGCTCGAAGCGCTGGCAGCCCGAACGGCACGGAACGCTCCTTTCGTCCCTTGCCCAGGACCCTGATGACATGCCGGTCCCGGTCCACGTCATCGACGTCGAGCGCGCAGAGCTCACCCACCCGCACACCTGTGGCGTAGAGGAGTTCCAGGAGCGCCTGGTCTCGAAGGTCTTTGGGATCGCCGGTGGACTGGGGCGCGCTCAGGACGGTCTGCGCCTGTTCCTGGTCGAGCACGGCAGGCAAGGGACGGGGCGCCTTTGCGCTGCCCAACAACAGGCCGGGGTCGGCGGCCAGCCAACCCCGGCGGTGGCAGTACGCGGTGAAGGTGCGGACGCACGCCGTTCTGCGGGCCAGCGTGGCTCTTGCCTTGCCTGCACTGTGCTGGTCGGCCAGCCAGCCTCTCAGCTCGCTGATGTCCAGGCCGTCAAGCCGTCCATGGAGGTGGTCGAGGAGGGCGGTGATGTCGGAGAGATAGGCGCGCACTGTATGTGGGGAAAGGTCTCGCTCGAACTGCAAATACCTCTCGAACTCGGCAAGCACTTCGTCGACGTTCACGTCACGGTTCAAACCGGAGTTCAGGCCACGATCCAGGTACGCGTTCACGTGGGGGTTCGGGTCCGCGTTCACATCGGGGTTCAGGCCAGCGTTCGCGTCGGGATTCAGGTCGGCGTTCACGTCAGGGTTCAGGTCGGGATTTGGGTCGCGGTTCAGGCTGTCGTTCAGGTCGTTGTTCAAGGCTTCACCTATTGTCCGCACGAACATTCGCCACTTATGTCACTGCTGTGCCGCCCGATGCCTCGGGCTCGCCATGGGAGCGGTGTGCAGCTCAACCGCCCGAGCGTCCGTCCGAGCGGCCGAGCAAGGCACGACGCGGCACGGCACGACGCGGCACGACGCGGACGTCGGCTGCGGCTTGGTTGCGCGTCGCATTGCCCACATGTCAGTCATTTTCGATCGCCCTCATGCCTTCTTCCTTCACCATCTCACCCGATGCACTCGCCCCTTGGTTCATGGTGGCTGTCACATGGGCGGTGCTGCATGCCCCTACGTCGCAAAGGTTGGTCAGGTAAGGGGTGCGAGTTCTTCGGGGTGGGGCGGGGGCGGGGTGTCGTCTTCCGCAGGTGGCGGAGGGTCGGTGGCTGGGGCTTCGTTGGCCGGGGGTGGGGTCAGGGCCATGGTTTCGGGGGCTTTCGGGTAGCTGGATGTGGTTTTGCGGAGGCGCCAGCCGCCGCCCGCTCGTTCTATGTATCCGGCTGCGGCCAAACCGCCCAGGGCGCTCAGTGTGATGTCCATGCTGACGCCTGCTGAGACCGCTATCGAGGCCGGACCGGCGCCGCCGCGGGTGGGGATGGCGTCCAGGACTCTCTTGGTGGATTCGCTGAGACCGTCGCGGGGGACGATGGGCGTTCGGGTCTGCGGGGCCAGGTCGTCGCCCATGACGCCGACTAGTTCGATCATTTCCTCGGGAGTGGTGACACAGACCGCCTTGCGTTCGCGCAGGAGTTTGTGGCAGCCGGCCGACAACGCGGACGTGGTGGGCCCGGGCACCGCCCCCAGGTGACGGTTGAGAGTGAGCGCGTGGCCGGCGGTGTTCAGGGCACCGCTGCGGAGGGCTGCCTCCACGACGGCCGTGCCTCTGGTCAGGGCGGCGATGAGGCGGTTCCTGATCAGGAACCGGGCGCGGGTGGGATGGACGCCGGGCGGGCATTCGCTCATCACGACGCCCTGCTCGCGGGCCTGGGCGAAGAGCTCCTGATGGCCGCTCGGGTAGCAGATGTCCACTCCGCAGGCGAGAACGACCACCGTGGGTGAGCCGGCCAGCAGGGCGCCCTTGTGGGCCGCGCCGTCCACCCCGTAGGCGCCGCCGGAGACGACGGACCAACCCGCTTCGCTGAGGCCGATGCCGAAGTCGGCCGCGATGTGCAGACCGTACTGGGTGGCGGCTCGGGCTCCTACGACGGCCACGGACTGCAGGCAGGCGAAGCGGAGATCGGCCGTGCCGTGCAACCAGAGGCCCAGGGGGCGACTCGGGCCGAGATGATCCAGTTGCGTGGGCCATTCGGGGTCGCCTGGGACGATCAGCCTGGCTCCGTGCTTCTCGCCGGCCTCCAGATCGGCGGCGGGCTTCGACGCAGCCAGGCGGAGGAACCAGGCGTTCAGCCGACCCGACAGGTCACACGGACGTTCCTGCCGGGACTCCTGGGCGGTGAAGGCCGGTGGAAGTGCGCGCTCGCGGATCGCCTCCACCGCTCCGGAGGCACCGAGGTGGGCCACCAGGCGGCCCATGGCCGTGTCGCCCACGTCGGCGGCTCGCATGAGGGCCGCACATGCCTCATGCTCTGGACTAATCACAGGGACCTCCTGGTGATCTTCATGGGCGGGTTCGTGTGCAGGCGGACGGCCGTGGTCACGGTTGTACTCCGAGCCAGAAGCCGAGGGCTGCGGTGGTCTCGTCTTCTTCTGGGCGGTCTTTGCCGGCGAGGTCGGCGAGGGTCCAGGCGACGCGCAGCGTGCGGTCGAGGCCGCGGGCGGTGAGGGAGCCCGAGTCGAGGCAGGAGGTCATGGGCTTCATCGCCGAATCGGACGGCCGGAAGTCGGAGTGGAGGACGGATGAGGGGATCTCGGCGTTCGTCCGCCAGGCGGTGTGGGCCAGGCGTTTGACGGCGCGCTCGCGGGCCAGCAGGACGCGTTCGGCCACTGTTTCGCTGGATTCGACGAAGTGGCGGTCGGCCAGGAGCTCGCGTCTGGACGAACGGGCGACCGTGACCTTCATGTCGATGCGGTCGAGGAGGGGCCCGGACAGCCGGCCCAGATATCGACGTCTTGTGGTGGGCGAGCAGCGGCAGGTCGAACCGGCCTGGTCGTCGGCCTGGGCGCAGGGGCACGGGTTGGCGGCCAGCACCAGCATGAACCGGGCGGGGAACGTGACCGACGCCGCGGATCTGGACACCGTGACGCGCCCCGACTCCAGCGGTTGCCGCAACGAGTCGAGGACGTGACGAGGGAACTCGGGGGCCTCGTCCATGAACAGCAGGCCCCTGTGCGCGAGGGAGACCGCTCCCGGACGGACGACCGTGCTGCCACCACCGATGATGGCGGCCGCCGTCGCCGTGTGGTGGGGGCTGACGAACGGCGGACGGTTGATCATGGGACTGTCGGGCGGCAGCAACCCCGCGACGGAGTGGATGGCCGTGACCTCCAGGGCGTGGTCGAGCTCCAGGTCCGGCAGGAGGGTGGGAAGGCGTTCGGCCAGCAGGGTCTTGCCGGTGCCGGGCGGGCCCACCATCCACAGGTTGTGGCCGCCTGCGGCGCACACCTCCAACGCTCGGCGGGCCACGGGCTGGCCGACGACGTCCGCCAGGTCGACGGCGGGCTGGGTCACGGGCTTGGGCGTGTCGACGCGGCCAGCGACTTCGGGTTCGGGTGGCTTGTCGCCTTTGCGTAGCCACTCGACCAGCTGGCGCAGGTGAGCCACCGGAACCACGTTCACGTCGGGGACCAGGCCCGCTTCCCCCGAATTCTCCGACGGGACGATGATCGTGGCGTCTTCGTGCGCCGCAGCGGCACCGAGGATGGACGGGAGCACTCCGCGCACGGGCCTGATGCGGCCGTCGAGACCGAGCTCGCCCAAGAAGAAGGGCTCGGCGATGCGCTCCGCCGGGACGACTCCTGCGGCTCCCAGGATGGCCATGGCGATGGCGAGGTCGAACTGGGATCCGCGCTTGGGGAGGCTGGCGGGGAAGAGGCTGACGGTGATGCGGGCGTCCGGCCATGGGTAACTGCTGTTGACCACGGCGGATCGCACCCGGTCGCGGGCCTCGCTGAGCGCCGTGTCGGGCAGACCGATGAGGTGGATGCCGGCCAGGCCGTTGCCCACGTCGGCCTCGACCTCGACGCTGCGGCCGCTCACACCGACCAGCGCGACGCTGCGGGTGCGGGCCACGGCCATCTAGATCGCCCCCCGTATGTGGCGCAGGGCGAAGTTGCCCGCGAAGCGCTCAAGGGCGATCACGTCTATGCGTACGGCTTCGAAGGACCGGGACTGCGCCGACAGCCATTTGGCGGCCA
>NZ_JBSFGJ010000103.1:0-25162 GCF_053596515.1 Nonomuraea sp. NPDC001684 | reverse complement strand
AGCTGCAGCGGCACCGCGTTGAGCGCGGCCGACCACCAGCTCATGGCGGGCACGGTGAGCGGCGCGACTTCGACACGCCGCTGGCCGAGGCGGGCATCGTGGGCCTGGCCGTGGGCCTGGCCATGGGCGGCTTCCGCCCGGTGATCGAGATGCAGTTCGACGCCTTCGCCTACCCGGCCTTCGAGCAGATCGCCTCGCACGTGGCCAAGCTGCGCAACCGCACCCGCGGGCGGCTGTCGCTGCCGATCGTGATCCGGATCCCGTACGCGGGCGGCATCGGCGGCGTCGAGCACCACTGCGACTCCAGCGAGGCGTACTACGCCCACACGCCGGGGCTCAAGGTCGTGACGCCCGCGACGGCCGACGACGCCTACTGGCTGCTGCGCGACGCCGTCGCCGACCCCGACCCGGTGATCTTCATGGAGCCCAAGCGGCTGTACTGGTCCAAGGAGGAGACCTCCCTCGAAGACCGCCGCGCCGCCGGGTTCGGCCGGGCCGCCGTCCGCCGCGAGGGCCGCGACGCGACGCTCGTCGCCTACGGGCCCAGCGTGCCCGTGGCGCTCCAGGCCGCCGAGGCCGCCGCCCGGGACGGGCTCTCGCTGGAGGTGGTCGACCTGCGGACGATCGTCCCGTTCGACGACGAGACCGTGGTGGCCTCCGTGCGCAGGACGGGGCGCTGCGTGGTGATCCAGGAGGCCCAGGGGTTCGCCGGGGTGGGGGCGGAGATCGCCGCCCGCGTGCAGGAGCGGTGCTTCCACTCGCTGGCCGCGCCGGTGCTGCGCGTCACCGGGTTCGACATCCCGTACCCGCCGCCCATGCTCGAACACTCCCACCTCCCGGACGTCGACCGCGTCCTCGACGCCGTGGACCGGCTCCAGTTCGACGACCAGCCCGACCTGCTGCACCTCGCCCGGGAGGCGTCATGACGGCGACCGCCGCGCGGCAGGTGTTCCGGCTGCCGGACCTCGGCGAGGGCCTGACCGAGGCCGAGATCGTCGAGTGGAAGGTGGCCGTGGGGGACACGGTGGAGATCGACCAGATCGTGGTGGAGGTGGAGACCGCGAAGGCGGCGGTGGAGGTGCCCGTGCCGTACGCCGGGACCGTCCTGCGCCTGCACGCCGAGGCGGGCGCGGTCGTGGCGGTGGGGGAGCCGCTCATCGAGGTCGGGGACTCGCAGGAGGACCCGGCGGCGGCGCGGTACCGGGAGGAGGAACGCGCGGGCTCGGGTAACGTCCTGATCGGCTACGGCACCACCGGCACCCCCCACAAGAGCCGCCGCCGCCCCCGCCCCACCAACCCGGCTCCCTCCACCCCGGCCCCCGCACCCGCTCAGGGATCGGGCCCCGCACCGGCCCCCGCACCTGCTTCGGGATCGGGCCCCGCACCGGCACCCGCGCTGGAGGCGGTTGCTTCTCCGTCCCCGGGCGGGTCGGAGCGTGCGCCTCGGGTGATCTCGCCGCTGGTGCGCCGGATGGCGCGCGAGCACGGCGTGGACCTCGCCGCCGTCCTTGCCACCGGACCGCACGGCGTCATCCTCCGCCGGGACGTCGAACACGCCATCGCCAACCCGGGCGCCAACCCGGGCGCCAACCCGGGCGCCGACTCCGGCGCGACCCCTGACGCCCCGTCCGCCGACCAGACGGCGTCTCCGGTGGCCCTGGTGGCGGAGCGCATCCCTCTGCGCGGCCTGCGCCGTACGGTCGCCGACAAGCTGACCCGCAGCCGCACCGAGATCCCCGACGCCACCACCTGGGTGGACGTGGACGCCACCGACCTGCTCGCCATCCGCGACACCCTCCGGCGGACCAGCCCGGACCTGGGCATCGGCCTGCTGGCACTCCTGGCCCGAGCCTGCGTGGCCGGCCTGCTCCGCTTCCCCGAGCTGAACTCCTCGGTCGACACCGACCGGGCCGAGATCGTCCGCCACGGCCACATCAACCTGGGCTTCGCCGCCCAGACCGAACGCGGCCTCGTCGTGCCGGTGGTCCGGGACGCGCACCTCATGACCACCGCCGGCCTGGCCGCCGAACTGGCCCGCCTGACCGCGCTGGCCCGCTCGGGCAGCCTGCCCCCGTCCGCGCTGACGGGCGGCACGTTCACCCTCAACAACTACGGCGTCTTCGGCGTGGACGGCTCCACCCCCATCATCAACCACCCGGAGGCGGCGCTCCTGGGGGTGGGCCGCGTGATCGACCGCCCCTGGGTGCACGACGGCGCAGTGGTGCCCCGCAAGATCACCCAGCTGTCCTTCACCTTCGACCACCGCGTCTGCGACGGCGGCGCGGCGGGCGGCTTCCTGCGCTTCGTCGCCGACTGCGTGGAGAACCCCGCCGTGCTGCTCGCCCACGTCTAGCAGCACGCTCCCCAGGCGGGCGTACGTCACCCGGTGGGCCCAAGGGCGGCAACCCTCGGGCCCACCGGACACCGAGCTCTCTCACGCTCACGACGGTGCAGAAGCTCAACTCACGCCACCGATCATTGCGCTGGGCGCTCTGAGCGCACCACTCTGAGTCCATCGAACGCTGCCGTCCGTGACGCGGACGCCCGGCCTCGACGCCAGACGCCGGCATGGAGGAGGAGCCCGATGCCTGATCCCACCTCGACAGACCCGTGGTCCACGATCGGCGAGCTGGTGGCGTGGCTGGACCGTAACAACGGCCGGGACCCTCACGAACTCACGCTGCGCGTCATGAAGATCGGCGAGGAGTTCGGCGAGGCGGTCGAGGCCCGCATCGGGGAACTCGGCCAGAACCCGCGCAAACCCGCCTCCCACACCCGCCAGGACCTCGCCGACGAGTTGTGCGACGTGATCGTGACGGCAATGGTCGCCCTCACCTCCGTCGTCGACGACCCGCGGCCTGTGTTCGAGGCGAAGCTGCGGAAGATCGCCGACCGCGTCTCAGCGCTGGAGGTTGAGCGCGCCTGACCTTCCCCGGCGAGCCGTACAAGCCGCCACTCTGGCCCTCGCCGCGCGGTCCGCACCTGCGTAGTGCCTCACCGCCGTGTCCGACGGCTGCCTTCGCCGACATCCCGCGAGCCGAGGCATGGGCCTGCGCGTGCGCCTGCATCTGCCGCCTGGGTGTCACGCGCCAGGGGCCCGGTAAGCCACATCCATCCGGGTGGCTTCGTCGACCTCCTCCGCCGTCAGCAGGGCGACCGTTGTCGTCCGCACCGCCCCGGACGCCGACACCGCCATCCCCAACGCCGCCGACGCCGCGTTGCTCGGCAGGTCGACGACCACGAACGTGTCCGTTTCGCCGAACGCGAAGTACATCTGCTCGACCCGCCCGCCCAGGCTTTCCACCAGGCGATCCACCGCTTGCCGGCGTCCGGTGCCACCGTCCCGCAGCACCCCGCGGAGCCCCTCTGGGGTGTACGTGGACTGGATCAGATATTTGGGCATGGTCGAGTTCCTCTTCTCGTGCCGCCGCCCCGATGCGAGGTGGCGGTCGCGGGTCACGAGGTCGGAATTCTCGGCTCCGGATGAAGGTAATCCCACCGGTAGTGCTGGGTTTGCCCTGCGGCCCTCGAACCGGCCGACACCGCCGTCTAGGCCGAGACCGTCAGCACCACGATCACCGCCCCGAGCGTCAGGTCGAGCGCGGCGCAGAACTCGGCCATCGACCGGGCCACCACCTTGTTCCTGCGCCAGAGGACCACGTCCAGAACGGCATGCCCGACCAGGGCCGCGGCGACCAGGCAGCCTCCGAACGCAGGCGACAGGGACAGCGCGGCCACCGACACCGCCCCGAAGACCAGCATCGCGGGAACCTGCGCCGCGACGAGCGTCGGCTTCCTCACCAGCCCGTCCGCCAGGCCGCCCGCCAGGCCGACGAGGGCGACGCACACCGCACCCCCGACCAGCCCCGGCCACGGCGTCAGCCCGAGCAGCCGCAGCACCGCCACCGCCACCACGGACGCCCCGAACAACGGCCAGGCCACCTGCGGCCTGCCGGTCACCGCCGTGGCGAGGTAGACGAGCGCGGCGAGGAACACCACAAGGGCCGCGTCCCGCCCGTCCTCCAGCCCGAGGACATTGAAGACCATGAAAGCCACGCCCAGCACCGTGGGCCAGCGACGTGCGACGGCCATGAGCACCCGGCCGGTGGGGGAGCGCTCCTGCGAGCCGCCTTGCGCGGACGACATCTCAACCATGACCCGACTCTCCCGCGCCGCCTCCGCCCACCTTGAGGTCGAACACCCCGAACGTCCAGAATCCTGCGATCCCGGTCCGCCCACCCCACGTTCACCCCGCCGACCGCGTGGGTGAAGCAGACGGCCCTGAGGTGACGGACGCCTGTGAGGGGAGGCGGTCCGCCGTCAGGCGGGCCCGACCGACCGCAGCCAGACCGCCGCCGAGTACGGGCCGGTGAAGCGGAGCACGCGCAGGGGAGCGAAACGCGGATCACGGGTGCGCCGCCGGATCTCCGCCTGTCGCGCCGCGTGCTGCGACCAGGCCCACCACGCCGGGTGATCACTCTGGAACCATCCGGCGACCGTCTCCCGATTGCCGTTGAAGACGGGTTCGCGCAGAACCGTCCTGCGCAGCGAGCGCCGCAGGACCCGCGGCATGACGACCCGGCGCGGATAGTCCAGCCAGACGATGGTGTCGGCGCGTTCCCACAGCAGGTCGCGCACCTCCGGGTAGCCGAAGGAGTCGAAGATCCACGCCGGGGTCCCGGCGATCTCGGCGACCCGCTCCGGGAACGCCTCGTCCACGGCCCAACCTGGCCCGGCGAAGTACAGGCCGTCCATCTCGTGACAGGGCACGCCGATCCGGTTGCTCAGTGCGCGCGCGAGCGTCGACTTGCCCGCCCCGCTGATGCCCGCCACCAGAATCCGCCGCATCCCGGCAGGCTAGCGCAGCCGTACCCGCCGAGCCCGCCGTGCTGCCAGGCCATTCGAACGCGCACGACGCCTTCCCGCGCCCCTGCCGGGCGACGACCCGCCCCTCACCGAGCGTCCTGACCGCACAGACTCCTCGACGGTGAGGTGACGAGACAGCCTGCACGAGCAGTAACACGAGCTCCGGATCCTGCGTGACATTGGCTGGACCACGGGCCGTGCATGGCACCGGCTGGACCACGGGCCGTGCGTGGCACCGGCTGGACCACAGAGCGGGTGCGTGGCACCGGCCAGACCACGGTCTGATAACCCGTGGTAGGACTTCCCCGCTCCAAGATCAGACCCTGGTCCGACGCGCTCCCGACCCCCGCGCCGCAATCATGACCGCATGCCGAAACCCCTCGCCACGACCCTGGCCGCCCTGCTGGTGATCACCGGCCAACCCGCCATGGCCACCGCCACCCCGAGCGCCGAGACCCGACCCGGCAGCGAGAGCCCAGCCCGTCCCTCCTCGGTCACCCCATCCGCCATGACCGCCGGAACCTCACTGACCTGGCAGCCCTGCCCCAACGACAAGATCGGCATGGAGTGCGCCGACCTCCAGGTCCCGGTCGACTGGCGCAAGCCCGACGACCGCAAGATCACACTGAAGCTGGGCAGGCTGAAGGCGACCGGCGCCTCCAAAGGATCGGTCCTGGTCGCCTACGGCGGCCCGGGAGGCCCCGGCATCGCCACCACCGCAGCCGTCCCCGAGTGGTGGGCCCGGCTGCGCGAGCGCATGGACATCGTCACCTGGGACACCCGTGGCTACGGCGAGCAGTTCGGCGGCCTGAGCACCGGCCTGGCGTGCGTCTGGACCCGCATCCCCATCCCGGAAGCCCCGCGTGACGACGCCGGCTTCGGCCGCCTGTCCGACACCAACCGCGGCTTCGCCGAGGCATGCCGCCACCAAGACCCCCAACTGTTCGCCAACATGAGCTCGGCCGACCAGGCCAGAGACATGGAGGCGATCAGAAAGGCCCTGGGCGGCGCGAAGCTCAACTACTACGGCGCCTCCTACGCGGGCTTCTACGGCCAGGACTACGCCCGCCTCTTCCCCGACCAGATCCGCACGATGGTCCTCGACGGCACCTGGAACCACAGCCCCACCGACTGGTCGCGCGAACTGGAGGAGATGGCGAAGTCCAACGAGCAGTCCATGCGGCGCTTCTTCACCTGGTGCGCCACCCACGACTGCCAAGACATACCCGGCCTCTGGCACAAGCTGACCGAACGAGCCCGCCGCAAGCCCATCCCCACCACGACGGCCAACATGGCCTACAACGCCCGCGACCTGCAGTCCCTCGCCCTCTTCATGGCCCGCCAAGGAGCCCCCGCCTGGCCCGCCCTGGCACGCGCGATCCGCAAGGCGGCCGGCCAGGGCGACGCCTCCGACTTCGTCCCAGCCCGTGGGGCCCGCTACCCCGACCAGACCACCCCCGTCACCGAATGCCTCGACTGGCCGCGCCCCACGACCCTCAAGGAACTGGCCAGCACCGACGCCCGCCTCCGCAAGATCGCCCCTCTCACCGGCACCGCCAACACGCTGGCCTCGGCGACCCTCACTTGCATCGGCTGGCCGGCCCCGGTCACCAACCCGCCCGCTCCCCTCCCGAAGGGCGTGCCTCCGGTCCTGGGAGCAGGCGCCTGGGGCGAGTCGGACGCGGTCGAACGTGCCTTGGCCGCCGTCCCCGGCAGCGTCACCATCCGCCACGACGGCCCCGGTCACACCCTCTACGGCTTCAACCCCTGCGCCCGCGACCTGATGAACCGCTACTTCACCGACCTGACCCTGCCGACGTCGAACACCCAATGCTGACCACCTCGACCCCGCCGGTAGGCAGCCATCCGGGCGAACGGGAACCTCCTCGCCCCACGCTTCAGCCGGAGCAGTTCGGCTCCCGAGCGCGAGAACCCCGAGCGCGAAGGAAAGGACCGAGTCCTGCTGGGCCAGTACGCCAGCCGCAGCCGGCGATCTTCAACTCGTCCGGACGGGGTTCTGCGGCGCCCGGTGGAACTCGATGCTCACGAACCGACCGTCGTCGAAGCCGAGGCGCGCACCGTCGCAGTGCGCGAACGGCGTCCCCCAGGAGTCGTGTGCAGCGTCCGGAAAGCACGCCGCCAACGCCAGCTCGATCGCCCCTCCATGCCCGACCAGGAGCGCCGAGCAGCCCTCCGCGACGTCGCGGACCGTGTCCACCCAGATCGCTCGGTGAGTCTCGGCCACGGTCGCCGCCTCCCGGCCCTCCCGGATGATCTCCGCGAGCCGCCGGTAGGGCTCGGTCCAGCCCCATTGCGCGTGCCGAGCGATCTCTCCCGGCACATAACCCGACGGCATCTCCATGGTGTCGTCGACGGCGAAACCCATCGCGACAGCGGTCTCGACGGCCCGAGGAGACGAACTGGTGACCACGCGCTCGTAGGGACCGACTCCGGAGCCGATGAAGCGGGCGAGGGCGATGCCGTCACCCGACAGGTGTGACCCACGGCCACGTGCCGCGCCCTTCTTGGTCAAGCTGTGTCGGCGCACGTCGAGCCAGCGCACTTGGCGTCCTCCTGCAACGGTGTTCCGGTGGGCAAGGGCAGAGGCGCGTGCGGCCACCGCGATCATCGAACGGTGTGCTGACAACCAAAGATCATGTGGCCGCAGGCCAAAGCGTAGCCGCGCCCGGCCGAGCAGAGGACGGCGAAGGGCGAAGGGGTGGTGGTGAGGGGCAGCTGTCACGCCGACCTCGGCCCGGCCCCAGCGCGCCGACCAGGGGCGGACTCAGGCTGCCGCGGAAGTCGCACAAGGGGGCGCCGACCTCGTGCGGCCACGGTATTGACTGGGCGGGTCAGATCGACTAGACCACAGGAAGCCCGGCGATCATCACGCAGTGGAGGACACGATGTCCGGCAGAGCGTTGGTACGACTCGCGGCCCGCGCCGCGTTATCCGCAGTCACGACGGGCGCGCTGGTCGCGGCCGCCGCGATGCCGGCCTCCGCGACGGTCCTGGAGCGGCCGCCGCGGACGACCAAGGGGCCGTGCGCGTACACCGAGACCCCCGACGACCCGGCCGTGCGCAAGGTTCCGCTGCCGCCGGACCCGCGCCACACGCCCACCCGTCCGGTCTCGGCGGTGCTCAGGACCAACCACGGCGACATCGGGCTCACCCTCGACCCGGCCAAGGCGCCGTGCACCGTGCAGAGCTTCGTGCACCTGATCCGTCATCGTTTCTACGACGTCACCTCCTGCCACCGGCTCACCGCGTACGACCGGCTGAAGGTGCTGCAGTGCGGCGACCCCAGCTTCACCGGCGAGGGCGGGCCCGGCTACCGGTACAAGGACGAACTGCCCACCGACCTGCCGCCGTGGCCCGGCGACCCGACCGGAGTGCGCAAGACGTACGCGCGGGGCGTGCTGGCCATGGCCAACGCCGGGCCCGACACCAACGGCAGCCAGTTCTTCCTGGTCTACGGCGACTCGGGCCTGGCGCCCAACTACACGGTCTTCGGCACGGTCGACGCCGCCGGGCTCGACGCGCTCGACCGGATCGCCGCGGGCGGTATCCAGCCGGAGCCCGACGGGCCCACGCCGCCCGTGGACGGCAAGCCCGTCCTGCCGGTCGACATCCGGGACGCCCAGGTCTGCCGGAAGTAGGCGTCACTCCCGCTCCAGCGCCGCCCCCGTCCCCGATGCCGGTGGAAGGGCTCCCGCCCCGCATGCCGGTGGAACGGGGGCGGCACGGTCTGGAACGCCCTCAGGGCGAGGGCTCCGACCGAGGAGCCGGGAGCAGGGAGAGACGCATGAACCTGACACGCGCGTTCGGCACGGTGGCGGGGCTGGCGCTGGCCGCCGCGGGGATGGTGGGGTTGAGCGGGCCCGCGTGGGCGGCGCTGCCCTTCGCCACCCCGACCACCTGTACGTTCCAGACGGTCAACACCGGGAACTACCTGACCGCGGTGGGCGGCGGGGGCCGTACGACCGATGTGATCCACAGCGACGCGACCGTGGCCCGCTCGTGGGAACGCTTCACCCTCGTGGACGCCGGCGACGGCGTGCACGTCGGCATCAGGACGCTGACCGGCAACTACCTGACCGCCGTGAACGGCGGCGGCCTGCAGACCGACGTCATCCACTCCAACGCCACGCTCCTGCAGGCGTGGGAGAAGTTCGCGCTGGTCCGCCAGGGCGGCGACGGCTTCGCGATCCAGACGGTCGACGGCCACTTCCTGACCGCCGTGGGCGGCGGCAACCGCACCACCGACGTGGTGCACAGCGACGCGACCCAGGTGCGGTCGTGGGAGCTGTTCCGGGTGCAGTGCAACCTCACCACCGTGCCCAACGTGCAGGGCTTCGACGACGGCAGCGCGCGGAACTCCATCACCGGGGCGGGCCTCACGGTCGGCGGGGTCACGTTCGACAACAACTGCGTCGACGTTCGCGGGACCGTGTTGTTCAGCAGCCCGGGGGCGGGGGCGACCGTGCCGCGCGGTTCGGCGGTGAACCTCAATGAGTCCAGCGGGGTGGATCGCAACGGGCGGCCCTGCATCTTCAGATGACCCCGGCGGTCCGGCCGCCCGAGGCGACCTCGCCTCCTCGGGCGGCCGGACGCCTTGAAGCGGATGGCTGCGTCGCTCCGAATCGGGCGCTTCCTTCGCAGCGTGCGATTTCGAGCGATGTGGTCCACTTCGTGGGATTCGCTGCGTTCGGGTGGGTGGCCGCGTTCGGGCGGGTCGGGCGGGTTCAGCCGGGGGTGTCGGTGCTGCGCCGTGGCTGCCAGGGCAGGCGGTTCTCCAACTCGACCTCCAGCGAGAAGCTGAGGAAGGTCCGTACGAGCACGATGAGCGCGAGCACGCCGACGCTCACGAACGTCGGAGCCACCGCCACCGTACGGATGATGTCCCCGGCCACCAGGAATTCCAGCCCGAGCAGGATCGCCCGTCCGAGGCCCTGGCGGTAGGCGCGGTAGACGCCGTGCGGGGCCTCTCTTTCGCGTAGCCGCAGCACGAAGGACACGGTGGCCGTCAGCGCGCCCAGCACGATGATCGCCACGCCTGCGAGATCGACAGCCTGGCCGATCGCCTCCACGATCCGCGCGAAGTCCATGACCACCCTCTTTGCCCCGCCTTCAGCAAGGATCAGCGTCCCGCGCCCCGCGTACCGCCCCGACACGCCGCACCAGCCCCCCTCTTTGCCGGGCCACCGCACGGTGCCTCGCGTGGGGAGGGCGCGGGCTTTGGCAGGGAGCCATACGAGGCCAGATGGAGGAGCGGGAGACCGTTTCCCGGTCGGATGGCGGGCGAACGTGGGGCGGAGGGGATGAGAGGCGGGGTTGGGGCGGGAAGCCGTGCTTGGCCGTAAGGGACAGGGGCGGCCTCGGGCGGGGGCTTATGCGTGATCGGAGGGCAGAGGGGCGGACCTGGGATGGAGGGTTGTGTGCGGTTCGGGGCATTGCGGTGCAGCTTCCCGGGGCGGCAGGGGGCTTGAGGGAGGAAGTTGGGCCGTCCAGGTGGTGGTCTGGACGGCAGGGGTCTTCGTGGTGGGAGGAGGGGAGGTCAGTTTGTGGGGTGAGGGGGGGTCGTGGGGAGGGAGTCGAGCCAGTGGGTCAGGCGGGTGCCCTGGCGGGTCATGATCTCGGGGTCGCGCAAGGCGTTCGCCAGCAGCGACATCCCCTGGTACGCCCCGACGAAGGTGAGCGCGAGATCGTCGGCGTCCGGCTGGCCGAGGTCGCGGAACTGGCGCTCCGACCAGTCGAGGAGCAGGCGTATGACCCGGCCCGCCTCGACGTCGAGGCCGCCCTCCGCACGTTTGTCCAGCTCGGAGGCGAGTGTGCCGGTGGGGCAGCCGTACCGGGCGGCGATGTCCCGCTGGCTCACCCAGGCGTCCACCATGGCCTTGAGGCGGGCGCGCGGGTCGGGGAGCCGGTCGAGTTCGGCGGTGAGCTCGGCCAGGTGCCCGGCGTGCTCGGACAGTGCGGCCAGGACCAGTTCGTCCTTGGTCTTGAAGTAGTAGTACACGTTTCCCACGGGCACGCCGGCGGCCTCGGCGATGTCGGCGATGGTCGTCCGCTCGACGCCCTGCTCGTGCAGGACGCGGGCGGCGGCGGCCATCAGCCTGCGCCGCTTGTCGGCCCCCCGGGCCCGTGTCCTCGTTGAGTCAGTCACCCAACTTACTATATGTCCAAGACGGCCCGGACGGGCGGTTCCACGTACCGAATGAGTCGGCGCGGCGCGGGCGGGTTGGGTGAGGACGTGGCGAAGATGTCGGGAGGCGCACGACGTGAGGCGGCAGGCTGAAAGGCGGCCACCCAAGCTGTGGCGGCTGAGCCACATCGTGCTTACCTGGGTACGCGTGGAGGAGCAAGGCTGCCGCTGAGGGGTAGGGACGGGCGATGTTCGATGTCGCCGCCGATGTGCCGGTTGCGGACAGCGGTGGCGCTGAGCTCTGGATCCCCTCATGACAGAGTTAGCGATCAACGTCCAACGTCTGCCGGGCTGCCATGTGGTGCATCTCGACGGCGACCTCGACCGCGTGACCCGCATGCCGCTGGCCCGTACGCTCGCGGAACTCCTGGAGGCGGAGCGTCCGAAGGTCGTGATCGATGTCACCGACCTGGCCTTCTGCGACTCGTGCGGCCTCTGGGCCCTCATCGTCGGCCAGCGGCAGGCCGAGCGGCGCGGCGGCAGCGTCCGGCTGGTCGGGGTGCACGGGCCGCTGGCCCGCCTGCTGGACATCACCCGTCTGTCGCGCCTGTTCCCTTCGGACGACGGTCCGGCCGAGACCGCGAGCTGGGCCAAACCGCGCGGCTGGCCGTCCTGACCCGCCGAGGGACGGTGGGGGCGGCGGCCACGGCCGCTCGGCAACGACATGCGCGGGTCCGGTCCCAGTACGGGTCAGCCGGGACAGGGGCGCGGCGAGGGCTTCAGGCCAGGAGCCCGACGACGGCCCTTCGGGGCGGCGGGAATCGCGGCGGACGCCCAGGCCGGATGTGCCGGTGAAGGGGCACAGCACGGCGCGCCGGGCCGACAGCGGGATCGGGAGGGACCGGCAGCGGGTCGAGAGCGGCCGGCAGCGGGATCAGGAAGGACCAGCAGCATGGCCGGGAGGGGCCGGCAGCGCGGTCGGGAGGGATCGGCAGCGCGGTCGGGAGAGGCCGACAGCGGGGTCAGGAGGGATCGGCAGCATGGCCGGGAGGGGCCGGCAGGGGGGTTGGAAGGGGCCGGTAGTGGAGTCGGGCCCGGGCCCCTGGGGGGGCGAGGCCGGGCGGGGCGGGGGCCTGCGGGGCCCGGGCGGGCGGTGACGGGCAGGGGCCCCGAAGCGGCCTGGGTGTCAGGTCAGGACGGTGGGGAGGGGGCCGGGTCCGGGCCAGGGGGATGTGACGCGTTGATCACCTGGTACAGCTGATCCTCCGGCCCCAGCCGCCAGCCGAGCAGTTCCAGCAGCTCGCGCACCGTCGGCGAGGCGTTCTGGAGCACCAGCCTGCGCGGCGGCGGCAGGTCGGTGGCCGTGCTGATGATCAGCCGCAGCCCGCCGGCGTCGATGAAGGTAAGCTCGGACAGGTCCAGATGGACGTCGGTCTCGCCGATGCGTAACGCCCACGCCAGCGCTCGGGCCAGTGCGGGCCGTCCATGGTGGTCGATCTCGCCGCGTACGCGCAGGCCGAAGGGGTGCACCATGGGCAGCACATCGGCAGGGTCGCCGGTCTGGTCGGTCATTGAAATCACACCAATGCGGTCGTCTAGGGCAGAGCCGAGCCGCGCCACGTTCCCTATCGAGGGAAGGTGCGGGCGCCCCTGACAGATCGCCGAAAACAAGAGGGCCCGGCGCGCCGCGCGTCCATACAGCGTCGGCACATCGGGCAGAGGGAGAAGCAGATGTCGGGCGATCAACCCTTTCCGCCAGGCATCGTCCAGGTCACCACGGCTTCGGCCGCCGGTGAACCGGACAGGTGCGCCCGTGGCGCGCCCGGCTCGGCTCGTTTACTCGGTCGCCTTACTCTCTGCCCTCGATCGAGCGCTTTACGCCGCCGTAACCCCCGTACACGGTAGGGGCAAGCCATGCAAGCACCCTTCCACCTGCGGTGCACCATCACCAACAATCTCGCGCTCACCCGCGATCTGGTGCGCGTCTACGCCACCCACGCGGGGCTGTCCGGCGCGCGGCTCGACCACCTGGTGCTCGCCGTCAACGAGGCCGCCGCGAACGTCCTGGAGCACGGTGGCGGTCGCGGCACGGTGACGGCCTACACCGACGCCGCCGTCCTCACGGTCGATGTCTGCGACACGGCCGGACGCCTGCGGGCCGAGCATCTGGCCGACGCCCGGCTCACGCGTCCCTCGCCCTCGGCGCGGCGCCTCGGCCTGTGGCTGATCCATCGTCTGTGCGACGAGGTCGGCATCGACCATCCGCAAGGGGGCAGCAGGCTGCGGCTGCGTATGCGTCTGCCCCTCGCCACCCGCCTGCGTCCCTGGCAGGGCGGCGACTCCTCACCCGCGGCCAGCTAGCCACGGTGATCCGCCCGTCCGTCTCTGCTGTCGGACGGGTGGTGAGCCGTCCTGATGAGCGGTGAGCCGCCGGTGAGGACGCGGTGAGCCGGCCCCGCCACTGTTGACCTGTCTCCGCGACCGCGGAGCACAGGCCACACACGTGGGGAGCGGACAATGGGCATGCTGACCGGCAAGACGGCGCTGGTGACGGGCGGTTCCCGGGGCATCGGCCGGGCGGTGTCGCTGCGGCTGGCCGCCGAGGGCGCGCTGGTGGCCGTCCATTACGGCGGCGACGACGAGGCGGCCAAGCAGACCGTCGCCCTGATCGAGGAGCGCGGCGGCCGGGCGTTCGCCGTGCAGGCCCGCTTCGGCGCGAAGCCCCAGCAGAGCGTCAAGGACGCGGAGGACGCGGGAGGCGCGGGAGGCGCGGGAGGCGCGGAGGGCGCGGAAGGCGTACATGGTGGAGCGGACGTCATCGGTGCGGAGGGTGCGCAAGAGGGCAGGGGCGTCGAGGGGGCGGTGGAGCGGTTGTTCGAGGGGCTGGCCGACGGGTTGGCCGGGCGTGGCCTGGACATCCTGGTCAACAACGCCGGCATCGCCTCGACCGTCCCGATCGCGCACCTGACCCCGGCGGAGTTCGAGCGGGTGATGACGGTCAACGTCACCACTCCGTTCTTCGTGATCCAGCGTGCGCTGCCGCTGCTGAACGACGGCGGCCGCATCATCAACATGGGCTCGACGGCCAGCCGGTTCGCCGTCACCACGCAGATCGGCTACACGATCAGCAAGGCGGCGCTGGAGGCGATGGCCCCGACGCTCGCCAACGAGCTGGGACGGCGTGGCATCACCGTGAACACGGTCGCGCCCGGCGCCGTACGGACAGACATGACCGCGGGCTACACCTCGATCCCCGAGGTGGTGGCCGCGCTGGAGTCCATCACCGCGCTCGGCCGGCTCGGGGAGCCCGAGGACGTCGCCGACGTGGTCGGCTTCCTGGCCGGTCCGGCGGGCCGGTGGGTGACCGGGCAGACCATCGACGTCTCCGGTGGCACGTACCTCGGGCCGCTCGCCTGACGGAGCCTTGGAACACTTTGCCCATCCATTACGGACCGTGCATATTCCCGTACGGGGAGCTTGCATAGCCTGATTTCATGGGAGATGTCCCCCACAACCCGCCACCACCTCCCGGCCCGCCGGCCGGCAACGGCGGCCCGGCCCACTACGGCGCGCAGGCGCACGACGGCGCGCAGGCGCACGACGGTGGCTCGGCGGGCGATGCGCACGTTGACAGGCTGCTGCTCGGCGCGGCCACCAGCACGCAGGCGCACGTGTGCGTGCTCTTCGTGCTGGCCGAAGACGGGCGCGTGCTGATGATGGACGCCGAGTCGGGGCTCCCCGAGCCCTTCTCGCGCTCGTGGGTCCTGATCAGGTCCACCGACCAGTCGCCGGTCGCGATGGCGGTGCGGCAGCGACGGCTGGTGTGGGTGCCCGACCGGGAGGCCATGGCCCGCGAGTTCCCGCTCGTGGCGCTCGCCTTCCCGTACGGGTTCGCGCTGGCCGTCGCGCCCCTGGTCGACCGCGAGGGCGAGGTGCGCGGGGCCATGATGCTGCTCTGGCCGCCCGCCCCGGCCGGCCGTCCCACCCGGCACCAGCTCGACGTCCTGACCGCCACGTGCGCCGACCTGGCGGAGATCGTCCCGAGGGGGAACCGGCCGGTGCCGCCGGGGCACCAGCCGCGCGTGCTGACCAGGGAGCCGCCCGGCGGCGAGGACCTGCTGACCTGCCTCAACCGGCTGCCCGAGGGCTACTGCATGCTCGACGTCGAGGGGCGGCTCACCCTGGTCACCGCCCCCGCCGAGGAGCTCCTGCAGGCCGAGGCGGGCGAGCTGACCGGCAAGCGCCCCTGGGACGCCCTGCCCTGGCTGGGCGAGCCCGCCTACGAGGACCGCTACCGCGCCGCCGTGGTCAGCCAGGAGGTCACCTACTTCACCACCCGCAACCCGGGCGGCCAGTGGCTGGCCTTCCACCTCTATCCGGGCCTGGCCGGCGTCACCATGCGGGTCACGCCGAGCACGATGGCCCGCGACCCGCGTCCGGTCATGCCCGACCAGCTCGTCGCCGCAGACCGGCCGCCGCGTCTGGTCGCGCTGCACGAGATGCTGCACCTGGCCACCACCCTGGCGCGGGCCGTCACCGCCCAGGAGGTGATCAACCTGGTCGCCGACCACGTGATGCCCGCCTACCACGTGCAGGCCCTGGCCATCCTCACCTCCAAGGGCGGGCGCATGCAGGTGGCCGCCTCGCGCGGGTACAGCGAGAAGGCGATCGAGGAGTACGACGGCCAGCCCCTGCTGCACCTGTCGCCCGGCCACCCGCTGGCCGCCGGCGCACCGGCCTTCTTCGGCACCTGGGCCGAGCTGCGCGCGACGTACCCGGAGGCGATCAGGTCGGACGACATGTCGGCGTGGGCGTTCCTGCCGCTGACGGCCGGCGGGCGGACGGCCGGCATGTGCATCCTGGCCTACGACCGTCCTCACCGCTTCACCACCGACGAGCGGGCCAGCCTGACGGCCCTGAGCGGGCTCATCGCCCAGGCGTTCGAGCGCGCCCGCCTCTACGACGTCAAGCACCAGTTCGCGCAGTCGCTGCAGTCGAGCCTGCTGCCGCGCACCCTGCCCGGCGTCCCGGGGCTGGAGGTGGTCGCCCGCTACCTGCCCGCCACGCCCGGCATGGACATCGGCGGCGACTTCTACGACCTGATCCGGCTGGAGGAGAAGGTGGCCGCCGCGGTCATCGGCGACGTCCAGGGGCACGACGTCACCGCCGCCGCGCTGATGGGCCAGGTGCGTACGGCCATCCACGCCCACGCGAGCGCGGGCGCCAACCCCGGCGAGGTGCTCGCGCACACCAACCGCCTGCTCAACGAGCTGGCCCCGGACCGGTTCACGAGCTGCCTGTACATCAGCGTCGACCTGGGGCGGAGTATGGCGTGCGTGGCCAGCGCGGGCCACCTGCCGGCGCTGCTGCGCCGGCCCGGCGAGCCCGCCCAGGTGGTGGAGTCCGCCCCCGGGCTGCTGCTCGGCATCGAACCCGGCACCGAGTACGCCACCACCCAGCTCGCCCTGCCGCCCGGCTCGGTGCTGGCCCTCTACACCGACGGGCTCATCGAGGTCCCAGGGCACGACCTCGGCGAGGCCATCGGCGACCTGGCCGCCGGGTTCGCACCCGCGCCGGACCAGCCGCTCACCGACGTGGCCGAGGACATGATCGCGGCCGCGGCGGCCGTCGAGCACCGCGCCGACGACATCGCCATGCTGCTCCTGCGCACCGGCCCAGCCTGAGCAGCACCGGCCGAGCCTGGGCAGCGCCGACCGGGCCTGGGCAGCGCCGGGCGGGGGGCAGGCGTCCCGGGCGGGGGGCAGGCGTCCCGGGCGGGGGTAGGCGTCCTGGTCGGGTCAGGCGCGCCACTCCGGTGTACGTTCCTGGCGGGCCTGGGCCAGGGCCTCCCTGACGCCCTCGGCGTCCTTGTCGGTGGTGTAGACGGGGCTGCCGGGCTGCTGCCGCCACGACTCGTCGAGGCCGCCGGCGTCCACGGGGTCGAAGCCGAGCGCGTCCACCAGGCCCATCACGATCTTCTTGCCGCGCTCGTCGTCGGCGGCCACGGGCAGGGCGATGCGTCCGGGGGTGCCGGAGGGGCGGCCGCCGTGGGCGAGGTGGTCGGCGAAGATGTTGTTGAACGCCTTCACCACCGGATGGCCGAGCTGCTGCTCGACCCACCGGCTCTCCGGCATCCCGGCCTCGATCTCGTCGATCCGGCCGTCGCGCTGGGGGTAGTAGTTGCCGGTGTCCACGACGGTCAGGCCGCCGGTGACGTCGTCGAACAGGTCGTCGGGCAGCTCGGGCACCTTGCCCTGGGGGATCGTGACCACGACCAGGTCGGCTCCCTGGGGCGCCTCCTCGACGGTCACCGGGGTCGCGCCGGTCTCGGTGGCCAGGCCGGTGAGCGTCTGGGGGCCCCGGGAGTTGGCCACCGCCACCTCGTGCCCCAGCTCGGTCAGGCGCCGGGTGAGCGTACCGCCGATGTTCCCCGCGCCGATGATGCCGATCTTCATGCTCCGCCCCCGGTTGTGCGCCTCAGCTACTGCTCGCCAGGATATCGTCACAATGCGTTATTGCTGGTCGGAGGCCGTGTCGGCGCGTCGGACGGCACCCGAACCCGATTCCGGGCGGATGGTTCCAGCGGCGCCGCTGGCATCAAGTGGTCACCGGCACGCAACTTCCTGGTCGTTCCGCGGCGGAATCTGCGCGCGACGAACCCGCACACTGGAACCCATAGGCAGGCAAACGGACGTTGGAGGACCGAATGGGAAATTCAGCATTACGTTCCGTCTCGCACGACGCTGGGCGGCGTGAATTCGTTAATCACGCGGGCGGGACGCGTCCGCATATCCAGCTGGTGTCCGACGAGCCGGGGATTCGGGGGTTGTTCCGTTACCGTCCCGAGGCGGCCGAACCGCTGACCCTGCTCTCCGAGGTGCTGCTGTGCGGGGACAGTCCGCTGACCCGGGGCGAGCGCGAGCTGATCGCGGCGTACGTGTCGTCGCTCAACCGGTGCCGGTTCTGCTTCCACACCCACGCGGCCTTCGCGGCCGTCCGCGTGCCGGACGGCATGACGCTGGTCGACGAGACCTGCGCCGACCCGGCGGCGGCCCCTCTCTCCGGCAAGCTCAAGGCCCTGCTCGGCATCGCCGGGGCGGTGCAGCGCGGCGGACGGGAGGTCACCGACGAGCACGTGCGCGCGGCCAGGGCCGAGGGCGCCACGGACCTGGAGATCCACGACACGGTGCTGATCGCGGCGGCCTTCTGCATGTACAACCGGTACGTGGACGGCCTGGCCACGCTGGCCACCGACGACCCCGGTCACTATGCCGACAGGGCCCGTCTGACCAGCGGATACGTGAAGGTGTGGAACGACGAGGCGCTGGACGAGGCCGGCTGAGCGGCCCCGTCCAGCGGGCCTGATCAGCCGAAGAACTCGTCCACCGAATAGGGGTCGAGCGGGAAGCTCCAGCGCTCGCTGATCTTCCCGTCGGTGATCCGGAACAACTGCATGCCGCGGTCGTCGAGCGAGCGGCCGTCGCGCTCACCGCGGATGCGCAGGACGGCGGCGACCTGGTCGCCGCCGACGAGGTAGGACTCCGGCTCCAGACGCAGCGTGCCGGTGGTGGACTTCAGCAGCTCGGCCAGGTAGCCGAGCACGGCTTCCTTGCCGGAGTAGTCGCGGGCCATCGGTCCGCGGCCGGGGACGTGGAAGATCACGTCGTCGGCGAGCAGCCGGCGAAGGTCCTCCAGGTCGCCCTTGGCAATGGCGTCGTAGGTGTTGCCGGCAACGGTGATGTGGGGATGCTCATCCATGACGACCGCCAGTCACAAACGGGGTTTAGGTGGCGTCCGTGACATTACGCGCGTCAGTTGCAGGAGACAAGAAGGAGGCACAATTAACGAGATCTTGCGCAATTTGCCAGAGTGTGCAGACTAGGAGAAAACCGCATCGATGGGAGCTTGCGTGCCCCATATTGCCCTCGATTCCGATGAACCCGGAATCCGCGGACTTTTCCAGTTCAGCCCAGAGACGGCCGCCCCGATGAACGCGCTGGCCGAGGTCCTCCTGCGTGGCGACAGCACACTTAGCCGCGGCGAGCGGGAGCTGATCGCGGCCTACGTGTCAGGGCTCAACGAGTGCCGGTTCTGCACGGCCTCGCACGCCGCCTTCGCCGCCGCCCAGCTCCCGGAGGGGATGACGCTGGTCGACCAGGTCCGCGCCGACCCCGCCACGGCGCCCGTCACGCCCAAGCTCCGCGCCCTGCTCGCCATCGCCGCCGCCGTGCAGCGGAGCGGCAGGGACGTCACCGACAAGCTGGTGGCCGCGGCCAGGGCGGAGGGGGCCACCGACAAGGAACTGCACCACACCGTGCTGATCGCGGCCGCGTTCTGCATGTTCAACCGGTACGTCGACGGCCTGGGCACCTTCGCCCCCGACGACCCCGCCGGGTACGACCTGGCCGCGCAGCGCATCCTGACGCACGGCTACACGACCGTCCCACCGGCGGCGGGACAGCAGGACTGATGGACGCGGAACACCACCGGTTCGTGATCATCGGCGCCGGACCCGGCGGGCTGCAGCTCAGCTACTTCCTGCAGCGCGCCGGGGCCGACTACGTCACCCTGGAACGCGAGGACGCGCCCGGCGGCTTCTTCCGCAGCTACCCGCGCCACCGCCGGCTCATCTCGCTGAACAAGGTGCACACCGGCGAGAAGGAGCGCGAGATCCAGCTCCGCTGGGACTGGAACTCCCTGCTCAACGACGAGCCCGACCTGATGTTCCCGAACTACTCGCGCGAGTACTTCCCGCACGCCGACGACCTGGTCCGCTACCTGGCCGACTTCCAGCGCGTCCACGGGCTGCGGGTGCGGTACTCGACGGCCGTCGAGCGCGTCGAGAAGGACGGCGCGGGCTTCGTCGTCCAGACCGGTGACCAGGTCCTCCGTGCCGACTGCCTGATCGTCGCCACCGGCTGGGGCGGCCCGCACATTCCCGACATCCCGGGCATCGAGCTGGCCACCGGCTACGAGGACGTCCCCGTCAACGGCGAGGACTTCGCCGACCAGCGCGTCCTGGTCATCGGCAAGGGCAACTCGGCGTTCGAGACCGCCCAGGCGCTGCTCCCGTACGCCGCGGTCATCCACCTGGCCAGCCCCAGCCCCGTCCGCCTGGCCTGGACGAGCAAGCACCCCGGCCACGTCCGCGGCCAGTACGGCGCCTTCCTGGACAGCTACTGGTTCAAGACCCTGCACGGCGTCCTGGAGTGCACCGTCGACCGCCTCTGGCGCGAGGGCGGCGGGATCAGGGCCGCGATCACCTACACGCTGGCCGACGGCGAGCAGGCGCTGCTCGACTACGACGCCGTCCTGCGCTGCACCGGCTTCACCATGGACACCGGCCTGTTCGGCGACTCCTGCCGGCCCGCGCTGACCCCCGGCGGCCGGATGCCGGCGATCCGCCCCGACTTCCAGTCGGCCGACGTCGACGGCCTGTACTTCGCCGGCACCCTCATGCAGGCCCGCGACTTCAAACGGGCCTCCTCGGCGTTCATCGACGGCTTCCGCTACAACCTGCGCTCCCTGACCGCCCTGCTGCTCGAACGCTACGAGGGCCGGCCGCTGCCCGTGCGCGAGCTGCCCGCCGACGCCGACGTGCTCACCGGGTCGATGCTCGACCGGGTCAACCACAGCTCGGCGCTGTGGACCCAGTTCGAGTACCTGTCCGACGCGTACGTGCTCGGCCCGGACGGCGTCGTGCGGCACTACGAGGACCTGCCGGAGGACTACGCCCGCGAGCGCTTCGCCGCCGCCGGGCTGTGCCTCACGCTGACCCTGCGCTGGGGGCCGCGCGACCGGGCCGACGTGTTCGCCATCCAGCGCCACCCCACGCCCGAGCGGGCCGACGAGTGCGCCTTCCTGCATCCCGTCGTCCGGGCCTGGCGGCACGGCGAGCCGGTCGCCGAGCAGCACCTCCTGGAGGACCTCCAGGCCCGCTGGCGCGACCCCGTACGCCACGTCGAGCCGCTGCGCGCGTTCCTGGCCGACCGGCTCCAGCCGTAGGAGCCGACCGGCTTCAGCCGCAGGAGGCCCGGCCGGCTCCAGTCGTCGGAGGACCCGGCCGGCTTCAGTCGTAGGCGGAGAAGCGGGCCACGAGATCGTCGACCACGTCGGCGAGCGCCCCGCGCCGGGCGTGCGCGGCCCGCTGGCGCTCGGCGCCGCCGCCGTGCTCGCGCAGCAGCCGCCACCCCTCCTCGGCCGCCTCCAGGTCGCCGGCCGCGGCCAGCGCGGGCCCGACGTGCTCCAGCAGCCGCGTCACCAGCTCGGCGACCGGCCGCGCCGCCCCCGTGAACGGATCGACGCCGGACCCGCCCAGCCCGTCCCTGGCGGCCCGCCAGTAGGCCACGCGCAGCAGCTCGGCGGGCACCTCGGGGCCCGGATCGCCGTCCCGCACCCGGTGCAGCGACGTCGTGACCAGCGCCCGCACCACCAGCGCCAGGAACACCGACTCGCGCGTGGAGGCGGGCACGTCGGCCACCCGCACCTCCACCGTGGGCAGCCGGGCCGACGGGCGCACGTCCCAGAACAGCGTCCCGGGGTCGACCAGCGCGCCGCTGTCGGTCAGCGCCGCGACCGTGCGCTCGAAGTGCTCCAGCGACCCGAAGTACGGCGGCGGCCCGGCCACCGGCCACTTGCCCCAGGCCAGCACCCGCCAGCCCGCGTAACCGGTGTCGCGGCCGGCCCAGAAGGGCGAGTTGGCCATGAGCGCGAGCAGCACCGGCAGCCACGGGCGCACGTGGTTGCAGACCAGCACGGCCTGCTCCCGGTCGGGCACGTGGACGTGCACGTGACCGGCGCAGATGGCCTGCTCGTCGTGCAGGGCTCGGTAGTTGTCGATGCCGACGCCGTACCGGGGGTGCTCGGTGATCGGCGGCGGGACGACGTCGCCCATCACCGGCGTGCCGGAGGCGACCACGGCCAGCCCCTCGGCGCGCGCGGCGGCGGCCACGACCTCGCGCATCCGCCGCAGCTCCGCCTCCAGCTCGGACCGGCTCGCGCAGGGCGCCGTCTTGGCCTCCACCTGGAACTGCGTGATCTCCGTGCAGACCCGGTCGCCCAGCCCGGCCGCGGCGCGCCCGACGACGGCCGCCGCCCCGGGGGCCACGGCGCGGGTGGCCGGATCGACGACCAGGTACTCCTCCTCGACGCCCATCAGGCGGGCGGTCACGCCGCCGGAGGACTGCCGTAACGACTCGGCGGTAGCCGTCATGTGCGCTCCACTCCACTGCTCGACTCGACTGCGGGGACACCGCGGGGACAGCGCGGGGACGCCGCGGGGACACCGCGGGGACGCTGCCATCCGATCTTGCCCTGCCGGTGGCCGCCGCAGGGCCGAATGGCGCACACGCCCCGGGGGAATGGCTCTCCTGGCCGCATCACCCCCGCATCCACAGGAGGGCCCGCCCGTGACCGCGACCATGTCCGTGGAGGAGGCCGGGCACGTGTTCGCCACGCCCGCCGCGTACGCCGACGAGACCCGGCTGCACGAGGCCCTGGCGCTGCTGCGCCGCGAGTCCCCGGTGCACCGCGTGGAGGTGCCGGGCTACAACCCCTTCTGGGCCGTCACCCGGCACGCCGACCTGCTGGAGATCGAGCGGAACAACGCCCTGTGGCTGAGCGCGCCGCGCCCGGTGCTGCGGAGCGCGGAGATCGACGCCCGGCTGGCCGAGCAGCGGGCCCGCGGCACCGGCCTGAAGACGCTCGTCCACATGGACGACCCCGAGCACCGCGTCGTGCGCGCCGTCGCCGCCGACTGGTTCCGGCCCAGGGCCATGCGCGCCCTGGAGGTACGCGTCCGCGACCTGGCCCGGCGCTACGTCGACCGGATGACCGCCCACGGCGGCTCCTGCGACTTCGCCCGGCAGGTCGCCGTGCACTACCCGCTCTACGTCATCCTGTCGCTGCTGGGCCTGCCCGAGTCGGACTTCCCGCGCATGCTGCGGCTCACCCAGGAGCTGTTCGGCCAGGACGACAGCGACAACCGGCGCGGCGGCACCGCCCAGGACCACACCGCCGTGCTGGCCGACCTGCTGGACTACTTCCGCGAGCTGACCGCCGCGCGCCGGGCCAGGCCCACCGGCGACCTCGCCTCGGAGATCGCCAACGCCCGCGTGGACGGCCGCCCGCTGAGCGACCTGGAGGCCGCCTCCTACTACGTCATCATCGCCACCGCCGGGCACGACACCACCAGCTCCACCATCGCCGGGGGCCTGGAGGCGCTCATCCGGCACCCCGGCGAGCTGCGGCGGCTGCGCCGGGACCCCGGGCTGCTGCCGCTGGCGGCCGAGGAGATGATCCGGTGGGTCAGCCCGGTGAAGGAGTTCATGCGCACCGCCGCCGCCGACACCGCCGTACGCGGCACGCCGGTCAGGCGGGGGGAGTCGGTGCTGCTGTCGTACCCGTCGGCCAACCGGGACGAGGAGGTGTTCGCCGAGCCGTTCCGCTTCGACGCCGGCCGTGACCCCAACCGGCACCTGGCCTTCGGCTCCGGCGTGCACTTCTGCCTCGGGGCCGCGCTGGCCCGGATGGAGATCCGGGCGCTGTTCGCCGAGCTGCTGCCCCGGCTGGAGAGCGTGGAGTTCGACGGCGAGCCCGCCTGGGTGGCCACCACGTTCGTGGGCGGGATCAAGCACCTGCCGATCCGCTACACGCTGCGCGCGTGAGGCCGCCCGCGCAGCCGCCGGGCGGTCAGAACAGCGTGGGGGGCTCGGCGGGCATCGGCTCGGGCAGCGGGCGCAGCTCCGGCACCCGGGCGCGCACCTCGTCGTGGAAGCGGCGGGCGAGCATCGGCGCGTCGGCGTTGTCGGGCGTGTGGACGAACACGGTGGGGGAGCGGCCCTCGCGCAGCCATCCGGCGACCGTGTCCACCCACTCCCGCCAGCCCTCGACCGTGGCCTCGACGGAGTCGCGGCCCAGGTAGCGGACGATCGGATGGCCGGTGAGCGCGCGGGTGCGGCGCGGCACGCGCGGCTTCTTCGTCCACGCGTCGCGTTCGGCGTCGCTGGTCGGCGGGGTGCGGAACAGCGTCACCGTGTCGAACGGCACCCATTCGGCGCCGGCGGCGGCCAGCACCCGTTCGAGCTGCCCGGCCTGGCGGGCGTCGTCGAAGAAGGCGCGGTGGCGGACCTCCACGGCGTAGCGGTGGGAGCGGGGCAGGCGGTGCAGGAAGGCCGCCAGCGTGCCGAGGTCGGCGGGGCCGAAACCGGGCGGTAACTGCACCCACAGGGCGTGCGCGCGCGGCCCGAGCGGCTCGATGGCGTCGAGGAAGGCGTGCAGCTCCTGCTCGGCGCCGGTCAGCCGGTGGTGGTGGGTGATGGCCTTGGGCAGCTTGACCACGAAGCGGAAGTCGGGGTCGAGCTGCCGGGCCCACGACTCCACCGTGGCGCGGGCGGGGGTGGCGTAGAACGTGGTGTTGCCCTCGACCGCGTCGCACCAGGTGGCGTAGGCGCGCAGGCGCTCGCCCGGCGGGAGCGGATGGGGCAGGAAACGTCCGTTCCACGGTGTGTGCGTCCACATCGCGCATCCCACATGAAGCCGCATGCCTCCGACGTTAGCGGAGCCGCCGGGTGCCCGGGGCCGCCGCGGATGTCCGGGTACGCGACCGTTTAGGCTGGTCGTATGGGCATGGTCGGGACGGTCGGGCTGGTGCTGCATCCCCAGCGCGACTCCAAGAAGGCGATCGACACGATCCTGCGCTGGGCCGCGGACAAGGGGGCCACCGTCCTCGGGCTGCCCGAGGAGGTCGGGCGCATCGACTGCAGCGCGGTGCCGGTCGACGCGGTCGCCCTGGTCGAGCGGGCCGACCTGCTGGTGGGGCTCGGCGGCGACGGCACAATGTTGCGGACCATGCGGCTGCTGGCCGGCCGGCCCACGCCCATCCTGGGGGTGAACCTGGGCAAGCTCGGCTTCCTGGCCGAGATCGACGTGGACGAGCTGGCCGGCACGCTGTCGGCCATCGACCGCCACGAGTACACGATCGAGCCGCGGATGGCGATCAGGAGCGTGGTCGCGGGGGTCGCGGTGACCGCGTTCAACGACATCGCGCTGGTCCGCATCCCCGGCGAGGGGCTGGCCGGGGTGTCGGTCACCCCGTCGGGCAGCCCGTTCGTGAGCCTGTCCGCGGACGCCCTGATCGTGGCCACCTCCACC
>NZ_JBSFGJ010000102.1:0-25331 GCF_053596515.1 Nonomuraea sp. NPDC001684 | reverse complement strand
CCTCGTTGGCCAGCCGGTCGGCGTTTTTGTTGTGCTCGCGCGGGATCCAGGTCCACTCGACCACCCGCAGCCGCCTGGCCAGCGCGCCGGCCTCAAGGGCGAGCGGACGCAGCCCCTCGTTCTTGATCTTCCAGCGGCCGGCCATCTGCTCGATGACCAGCTTGGAGTCCATCCGCACGGCCACCTCGGCGCCCTCGCCGCCCACCCCCAGCACGGCGGTCAGCCCGGCGATCAGCCCCCGGTACTCGGCCACGTTGTTGGTCGCGACGCCGATCGCCTCGGCGGCCTCGGCCAGCACCTGGCCGTCGGCGGCGTCCCGGACGACCGCGCCGTAGCCGGCCGGGCCCGGGTTGCCGCGCGAGCCGCCGTCGGCCTCGATGACGTAGGACGTCACAGGCCGGACTCCGGGGTGCGGACCAGGATCCGCCGGCACTCCTCGCAGCGCAGCACCTCGTCGTGGGGGGCGGCCTTGATGGAGTTCATCTCGGCGATGGACAGGGCCACCTTGCAGCCCTGGCAACGGCCGCCGTGCAGCATGGCGGCGCCCACGACGTACTGCTCCTTGAGCTTGTCGTAGAGCTTGAGCAGGTCGGCGGGGATCTCGCCGGCGACGGCGGCGCGGCGGCCCCGGACCTCGCCCGCCTCCTTGTCGATCTCGGCCAGCGCGGCGTCACGGCGGTCTTCCGCGGCGGCGCGGGTGGCGGCCACCTCGTCGCGCTGGGCGACCAGGTCGGTGACCTTGCTGTCGGCCGCCTCCCTGCGCTCCATGATCTCCAGCACGACCTCCTCCAGGTCGCCCTGGCGCTTCTGCAACGAGGCGATCTCGGACTGCAGGCTCGCCAGGTCGCGGGGCGAGGTCACGGCGCCGGAGTCGAGGCGCTTCTGGTCGCGGTCGGCGCGGGTGCGCACGGCGTCGACGTCGTTCTCCGCCTTGGTCTGCTCGCGCGCGAGGTCGCCGGCCTCGGTCTCGGCCTCGATGACCTGGGTGACGAGCCGGGCCAGGCGCTTGGACTGCTCGTCGATCTCGGCCAGCTCGGGCAGGGTGCGCCGGCGGTGCGCCAGCCGGTCGATCACGGAGTCGAGCTCTGCCAGGTCGAGCAGTCGCTTCTGGGCCTCAGGGGCTGCTTTCATGATCAATATCCTCTTGTCCAAGCATCGGTGACCGTGGCGGAGACGCGCGTTTCAACGGTAACGCCACTGGAGCGCAGGATGGACGCCGCGCTGTCGAGCCAGGGCCACTCGGTGGCCCAGTGGGCGGCGTCGATCAGGGCGGGGCCACCGGACTCGACGAACTCACCGGCCGGATGGTGCCGTAGGTCGGCCGTGAGGAACACGTCGACGTCCGCGGACCTGGCCGCGCCGAGCAGCGAGTCGCCCGCGCCGCCGCTGACCGCGACGCGCGAGACCGGCCGGGCCAGGTCGCCCGCCACGCGCAGGCCGCCGGCGGTGCGCGGCAGCCCCTTGGCGGCCTGCGCGGCGAACTCCCCCAGCGTCATGGGCTCGGGCAGCTCGCCGATGCGGCCCAGGCCGCGCCAGGGGTCGTCGGGGAAGGGCTGGAGCGGTACGAGGTCGCCGGTCAGGCCCACGGCCCTGGCCAGGGCGTCGGAGACGCCGGGATTGGCGGTGTCGGCGTTGGTGTGGGCGGTGTAGAGGGCGACCTCGTGCTTGATCAGGCGGTGGATCAGGCGGCCCTTGGGCGTGGTGGCGGCCACGCTGGTGGTGCCGCGCAGGTAGAGCGGGTGGTGGGTGACGATCAGGTCGGCGCCCCAGTCGAGGGCCTCCTCGCCCACGACCGCGACCGGATCGACGGCGAACAGCACCTTGTGCACCCGCTGGGCGGGGTCGCCGCAGACCAGCCCCACCGCGTCCCACGACTCGGCCCGGGCGGGCGGGTAGGCCGCCTCGAGCACCTCGATCACCTCAGTCAGCGTCACAGCAGCCACCTGCGCAGACTACCGGCCCGCGGAAGGGTCGCGCGGGGCGTGGCGGAGGGTGTCGCCAGAACGCGGTTCGGCGTACTGTAAGTGGATCCTGACTTCGCGGAGGACGGCATGGCACCCAGCGTCGCGATCATCGGAGCGGGCTTCGGCGGCCTGTGCATGGCGATCCGGCTGCGGCGCGCCGGGATCGGCTCCTTCACGGTCTTCGAGAAGGCCGCCGACCTCGGCGGCACGTGGCGGGACAACAGCTATCCGGGCGCGGGCTGCGACATCCCCTCGCACCTGTACTCGTACTCGTTCGAGAAGTACGCGAGCTGGACTCGGCGTTACCCAGCCCAACCCGAAATCCTCGCCTATCTAGAGCATTGCGCCGATAAATACGACGTCAGGCGAAAAATCCGCTTCGGTGCGGAAGTGCGGCGAGCGGTCTTCGACGGCCGCCGCTGGCAGGTCACCAGCACCCACGACGGCGGCGAGCGCACCGAGGCGTTCGACGTGGTCGTCATGAGCGTGGGCCAGCTCAACCGCCCGCACCTGCCCGAGATCCCCGGCATGTCCGACTTCGAGGGCGTCTCCTTCCACTCGGCCCGCTGGAACCACGACCACGACCTCACCGGCCGCCGCGTCGCCGTGATCGGCAGCGGCTCGTCGGCGGCCCAACTCGTCCCGGCCGTCGCCGAGCGGGCCGCGCACCTCGACGTCTTCCAGCGCACGCCCAACTGGGTGATCCCCAAGCCCGACGCCACCTTCGGCCCGCTCGCCCGGCTGGCCTTCCACTACGTCCCGGGCCTCCAGCGGGCCTACCGCGAATGGATCTACCGGTACGCCGAGGCCACCCTCTACCCGGCCCTGGCCGAGGGCTGGAGCTCCGGCCTGCTGCGGAAGCGCGCCCTGGCCCACCTGCGCGCCCAGGTCCCCGACCCCGTCCTGCGGGCGAAGCTGACGCCGGGCTATCCGCCCGGTTGCAAGCGCGTCGTCATCGACAGCTCCTTCTACCCGGCGCTGACCAGGCCGGACGTCGACGTCGTCACCGATCCGATCGTCCGGATCGGGCCGAAGGGCGTGGAGACCGCCGAGGGGCTGCGCGAGGCCGACACGATCGTGTACGCCACCGGCTTCCTGAGCACCGAGTTCCTGGCCCCGATGGAGGTCACCGGGCTCGGCGGGCGGTCGCTGGCCGAGCAGTGGCGCGACGGCGCGCACGCCTACCTCGGCATCTCGGTGCCCGGCTTCCCCAGCATGTTCCTGCTCTACGGCCCGAACACGAACCTCGGGCACAACTCGATCATCTACATGATCGAGTGCCAGGTGCGGCACGTCATGGCGTGCCTGGCGCGGGTGGCCGAGCAGGGGCCGATCGAGGTGCGTCCCGAGGCGATGGCCGCCTGGACCAGGCAGCTCGACGCGGCGATGGACCGCATGGTGTGGGGCGAGGGGTGCCGGAGCTGGTACAAGACGGCCGAGGGGCGGGTCACCAACAACTGGCCCGGCCCGACGACGCTCTATCGGCGGCTCACCGCCCTGCCGCCGCGCGGGGCGTACCGGAGGGTCGAGGAAGTCCCGTCTTCGGTGCGGTGAACAAGATATGGGCAAAAAATCGGACTTGAGGCGCATTGGAGCAGGTCGGGGGCGCGCGGTAACGTCCTTCGCATGACGCTTCCCCTGCACCGGCGTGCCGTCGTGGCCGACACCCACAATGATCTCCTCATGGCGGTCGCCGCCCGGCCGCCCCAGCAGTGGGCCTCCTTCTTCCGCCGGCGGTGGCTGCCGCAGCTCGTCGAGGGCGGGGTCGACCTGCAGATCCTGCCGGTCTTCATCGACGACCAGTACCGGCCCGAGGGCGCGCTGCGGCAGACGCTGCGCATGATCGAGTGCGCCCACGTGATCGCGGAGGGCAACCCCGACGCCGTACGGCTCTGCCTCGACGGCTCGGCGATCGACGCGGCGCTGGCGGAGGGCAAGATCGCCCTGGTGCTCGCGCTGGAGAGCATGCCGGGGCTCGACGAGAGCGTCGAGCTGATCTCGACCGTCCACCGGCTGGGCGTGCGGGTGGCCTCCATCGCGCACTTCGGGCGTACGCCGCTGGCCGACGGCAGCGCCGAGGACGCCACCGGCAGCGGCCTGACCAGCCGCGGCGTGGCCGCCCTCAGCGAGATGGAGCGGCTGGGCATGGTGTTCGACGTCTCGCACCTGGGCGCGTCGGGCGTGGCCCACGTGCTGGAGCTGGCGACCAAGCCGGTCATGGCCACCCACTCCGCGGCCCGCGCGCTGCGCGACCACCACCGCAACCTCACCGACGACCAGCTCCGCGCGGTCGCCGCCACGGGCGGCGTGGTCTGCGTGAACTTCTTCGCCCCCTTCCTGGCCGAGCGTAAGGAGGACATGACGCTCGACCGCCTGCTCGACCACATCGAGCACGTCGCGCAGGTGGCCGGGATCGACCACGTCGGCCTCGGCCCCGACTTCATCCGCGAGGTCATGGACGACCTGACGCCCCCGTGCTGCGAGGGCCTGGAGCCCGACGACCTCGACTCCAAGGCGTCGATCCCCGGCCTGGAGGGGCCCGTCGGGCTGCCCATGGTGACCGAGGGGCTGCTCGCCCGCGGCCTGCCGGAGAAGGACGTCGCCAAGATCATCGGGGGGAACGTCCACCGGTTCCTCGGAGAGCGGCTGGCATGATCGAGGATCTGGAGGAGCTGGTCCTGTGCGAGTCGTTCTCGCGTGACCTCGCGGCCGTGGCCCGCAGCGCCGAGGTCGTGGCCGCGATGGGGGCCCGCCATCTGGGGGCCCGGCCGGAGTTCCTGGTGATCGACGGCGTCACCCATCTGCGCTGGTCGTTCGGCAAGCCCAGGGTGCTGCTGCTCGGCCACCACGACACCGTCTGGCCGATCGGCACGCTGGCGACCCACCCCTGGTCGGTCGTCGACGGCGTGGCGCGCGGGCCGGGCGTGTTCGACATGAAGGCCGGGCTGGTGCAGACCTTCCACGCGCTCGCCGGGCTCGGCTCGCTCGACGGCGTCACGCTGCTGATCACCGGTGACGAGGAGCTGGGCTCGATCACGTCCGCGCCGCTGATCACGGACACCGCGCGAGGGCTGGCCGCCGCGTTCGTCATGGAGGCCAGCGCGGACGGCGGCGCGCTGAAGACGTCCCGCAAGGGCACGTCGATGTACACGCTGCGGGTGCGCGGCAAGGCGGCCCACGCCGGGCTGGAGCCGGAGAAGGGCGCGAACGCGGGCGTCGAGCTGGCGCACCAGATCCTGGCCATCGCCGCCCTCGGAGCCGGTGACACGACGGTCACCCCGACCGTGCTGCGCGGCGGGACGACGCTCAACACCGTCCCGGCCGAGGCGACGGTGGGGGTCGACGTGCGGGCGAGCACGGTGGCCGAGCAGCTGCGGGTGGACGCGGCGATGCGGGCGCTGGCGCCCGTGGTGCCCGGCACGCGGCTGGAGGTCGAAGGGGGCCCCAACCGGCCGCCGCTCGAAGCCGCGATGTCGGCCTCGCTCTACGCCCTGGCCCAGGACCTGGCCGCAGGGCTGGACGTGGGCCCGCTGACCGCCGCCGCGGTGGGCGGCGCCTCCGACGGGAACTTCACCGCGGGGGCCGGCTGCCCGACGCTCGACGGGCTGGGCGCGGTGGGCGGCGGCGCGCACGCCGACCACGAGCACGTGGTGGTGGCCGAGATGCCGCGCCGCGCAGCCCTCCTCCGCGCCCTGATCGAGTCCGTGCGCTGAGACAACCGGGCCGGGTCGGCGGGAGCGGGGTGAGCGGCGGGGACAGCATTCTGTCACTCCTTCACCAGTGGTATAGATATGGTGACTGCCTGTAGTCATTTGACGTGCGCCGCCACTCTCGGGGCGCACGTTGACCAGGGAGGTTCCATGAAATCCGTGCTGACCGCCGCTCGCAGGACGGCCGCCCTAGCCCTGTGCGCGTCCGCCGCGCTCGTCGTCCCGTTCGGGGCGAGCCCGGCCGGTGCCGCCACCGACGACGAGCCGGGCGTGCTGCTGTACATCACCGTCACGCCCAGCAACGGCGGCGGCGCGTACGCGATGCGGCTCACCTGCGACCCCGACGGCGGCACCCACCCGCGCCCGCGCACGGCCTGCGCCGAGCTGCACGAGGTCGACGGCGTGGTCAAGGACCTCAACGTCGACCCGGGCGCGTGCCCGCGCAACTACTCCCCCGTCTCCGTGCGCGTCAGGGGCCACTGGTACGGCCGCACGACGTCCTATGACAGGAAGTTCGAGAACGACTGCCTGATGGAACGCACGCTCGGGCCGCTGGTGAAGTGATCCCCGGCAGTCCCTGACATGCCCGTCCGCCGAGCGCGGGCGGGCATGTCGCCGTCCGGCGGGCATAGTGGGGGGCATGACGAGCCGGGAGGAGGCCGCCGAGGCGGCGGCCAAGAGTGGTGTGACCATCCGCGAGTTGCACGAGATGGGCGAGTTCGCGCAGGTCTTCCGGCTCTTCGACGAGATCTGGCGGCCCGATCCGGGCAACGCGCCGATCAGCGTCGAGTTGATGGCCGGGTTCGCGCACACCGGCAACTACGTGGCCGGCGCGTACGAGGACGACGTGCTGGTGGGCGCGTCGGTGGGCTTCCGGGCGGCGGACGGCGCGCTGCACTCGCACGTGACGGGCGCCTCGATCGGCCGGGGCATCGGCTACGCGCTCAAGCTGCACCAGCGGGCGTGGTGCCTGGATCGGGGCCTGGACCGCGTCACCTGGACCTTCGATCCGCTCGTCCGCCGCAACGCCCGGTTCAACCTGGTCAAGCTGGGCGCCCGCCCGCAGGAGTACCTGCGCGACTTCTACGGCGTCATGGCCGACGCGATCAACGAGGGCGACTCCTCCGACCGCCTGCTGGCGGTGTGGCCGCTGGACGAGCGCCCGCTCGGGCCCCGGGTGGAACCGGCCGAGGGCCGCGTCCGGGTGCTGGCCGACGACGGCTCCGGCCCGGTCGTGCGGCCGGCCGACGCGGACGTCGTGCTGGTGGGCACGCCGCCCGACGTCGAACGGCTGCGCGTGCACGACCCGGCGGCGGCCAGGGCCTGGCGGACGGCGATGCGCGAGGTGCTGGGCGGCCTGATGGAGTCCGGCGGGCGGGTGGACGGGCTCACCGGCCAAGGGGACTACGTGGTGACCCTGACCGGATAGTTCACCGGCGTAAGCGATCTGCGTAAGGTGACGGTACGGGAAGCCGACCGAGGAGATCCGCATGACGGACTTCACCCCCACCGTCCCCGCGCGAGTCCTGCCGTCCGTCGCCGTCCGCGACCTGCCCGACCCTCCCCGCTCGACCTGGCGCGTCATCGGCCCGGGGCTGGTCGGGGCGGGGGTGGGACTGGCGTCGGGCGAGTTCATCCTCTGGCCCTACATCGCCTCCCAGGTGGGGCTGGTGTTCGTCTGGGGCGCGGCGATCGGCATCGTCACCCAGTGGTTCCTGAACATGGAGATCGAGCGGTACACGCTGGCCACCGGCGAGACCGCGCTGACCGGGTTCAGCCGGATGTGGCGGCACTGGGGGCTGGTCTTCGTCGTGATGACGCTGGCCTCGAACCTGTGGCCGGGGTGGGTGACCACGTCCGCGACCATGGTGACGTACCTGACCGGGGCCGGGGCGGGCGGGGTGCGCTGGATCGCGATCGGCATGCTCGTCGTGATCGCGCTGGGCCTGACGCTGGCGCCGGTGATCTACACGGTCCTCGAACGGGTGATCTTCGTGAAGATCGCCCTGGTGGCCACGCTGGCGGTGGTCGCCATCCTGTTCGCGATCAACGCCGACAGCTGGGTCGAGCTGGGCAAGGGGCTCACCGTAGGCGCCCGCTTCCCGGCCGGGGAGCTCGGGATCGCCGTGCTCATGGGCGCCGTCGCCTACGCCGGCGCGGGCGGCGGCCAGAACCTGTGCCAGAGCAACTGGATCCGCGACAAGGGCTTCGGCATGGGCGTGTACGTCCCGCGCCTGGTCAGCCCGGTCACCGGCGAGGGGGAGGCGGCCGCCTCGACCGGCTTCCAGTTCCCGCCGACCGGCGACAACCTGGCACGCTGGCGCCGGTGGTGGCGCTTCGCCAACGCCGAGCAGGGCGCGTCGTTCGCGCTGGTGTCGTTCCTGACGATCGGGCTGATGTCGATGCTGGCCTACTCCACCGTCTTCGGCCGGCCGGAGGTGGCGGGCAAGAACGACATCGGCTTCCTGAAGGTCGAGGGCGAGGTGCTGCAGGGCGCGGTCGGCACGTGGTTCGGGATCCTGTTCTGGCTGATCGGCGCGCTGGCCCTGTTCGCCTCGGCGATGGGCATCGTCGACTACACCTCGCGGCTGGCCTCGGACACGATCAAGACGGTCTACCTGCGCGACCGTCCCGTGTCGGTGAACCGGGTGTACTTCGTCACCGTCTGGGCGATGACGCTGGTCGGCATCGCGATCCTGCTGCTCGGGCTCGACCAGCCGCTGATCCTGCTGGTGTTCTCGGCGTGCTTCGCGGCGGTGATGATGTTCGTGTACTCGATCCTGCTGATCGTGCTGAACCGGCGGGCGCTGCCGGAGGCGATCAAGGTCAGGTCGTACCGGCTGGGGGCGCTGGTCTGGTCGGTGCTGTTCTTCGGGACGCTGACCGTCCTGGTGGTCGTCCAGCAGGCGCAGAAGCTGACCGGCTGATCGCCGGGGTTGACCTCAATTTCGCTTGAGGTAGCACACTCGGCGGCATGGATGTTGTCGAGGTGACGAAATTCGGTGGTCCCGACGTGCTCCGGGTGCGGCGGGTGGACGATCCCGTCGCGGGGCCGGGGCAGGTGGTCGTCGGCGTCTCGGTGGCCGACGTGATGTCGCTGGACGCCCAGTTGCGCGCCGGGTGGGGGCAGGAGTGGTTCCCGAACCGGCCGCCGTTCGTGCCGGGGACCGGGGTGGCCGGGCGGGTGGTGTCGGTGGGCGAGGGGGTGGATCCCGGCTGGACGGGGCGTCGGGTCGCGGCCCTGGTGTCCGGCGGGTACGCCGAGCGGGTCGTGACCGGCGTGGACACGCTCGTGCCGGTGCCCGACGAGGTGAGCTCGTGGCTGGCGGCGGCGGTGCTGCAGGTGGGCCCGGCGGCGATCAGCCTGGTGGCGGCGGCGGAGCTGAAGCCGGGGGCGCGGGTGCTGGTCACGGGGGCCGGCGGGGCGCTGGGCCTGCCGATCGTCCGGCTCGCGCGGGCCGCCGGCGCCCGGGTGACGGCCGCCGCGCACGGCCCGGCCAAGCGGGCGGCGGCGCTGGCGGCGGGCGCGGCCGAGGCGGTCGACTACCCGGCCCTGGCCACCCGTGAGACCGATGGGGGCACCGACCACCCCGCCCTGAACGCCACCGGCCCCCACGAGACGGAAGCGGGCGCGGGAGCTGACGTGACCATGGCCGGCGGGGGCGCGGTGGGGGCGTTCGACGTGGTCTTCGACGGGGTCGGGGGGCGGGTGGGGGCCGAGGCGTTCGCGTCGCTCGGGCCTGGCGGGGTGTTCTTCGCGTACGGGGTGCCGAGCGGTTCGACCGCGCTGGTGGACCCGGCCGAGGCGGCGCGCCGGGGGGTGCGGCTGGTCGGCATGGAACAGGTGCAGTTCGCCCCCGAGGAGTTCCGCCGCCTGGCCGGGCAGGCGCTGCGCATGGCGGCCACCGGCGAGCTGACGACCGTCGTCGGCCTGGCCGTGCCGCTCGACCGCGCCCACGAGGCGCACGCCGCCCTGGAGGCCCGCGAGCTGGTCGGCAAGGCGGTCCTGCTGGTCACCGCCCAGGCCGTGCGCTACCACGAGCACGGCGGCCCCGAGGTGCTGGCGCTGGAGGAGGTGCCGCTGCCCCGGCCCGGGGCCGGGCAGGTACGCGTGGCGGTCCGGGCGGCCGGGGTGAACGCCCTGGACTGGAAATTGCGCACCGGCTTCCGCGGCACGCCGCCCGACGGCCCGCAGGGCACCGGGATCGAGCTGGCCGGGACGGTCGACGCACTCGGCCCCGGGGTGACCGGCCTGGAGGTGGGCCAGGCGGTGTTCGGGCAGGTCCCGTCCGGGGCGGCGGCCACGTACGCGCTGGCCGAGGCCGCCGCGCTGCGTCCCAAGCCGGAGCACCTGTCGTACGCGGAGGCGGCCGCGCTGCCCGTCGCGCTGGAGACCGCCCACCGCGCGCTGGCGGAGCTGGGCCTGCGCGCGGGTGAGACGCTGCTCGTCCACGCGGTCGCGGGCGGCGTCGGCCTGGCCGCCGCGCAGCTCGCGCTGGACCGGGGCGCCCGCGTGATCGGCACCGCGAGCGAACGCCACCACGCCTTCCTGCGCGACCTCGGCGTCGTGCCGGTCACCTACGGGGACGGGCTGGAACAGCGCCTCCCCGGCCCCGTGGACCGGGTGCTGGACGCCTCGGGACGCGGCGAGGTCGCGCTGTCGGTCAGGCTCACCGGCGATCCGGCCAAGGTGATCACCATCGCCGATCCGGCGGGCGCGGCCGAGCACGGCGTGCGGTTCTCCACGGGCAAGGGCGAGCCGTTCCCGGCGGACGTGCTGCCGCGCATCCCGGTCGCGGAGGTGTTCCCGCTGGAGCGGGTGGCCGACGCCCACCGGCGCAGCCAGGACGGCCACTTCCTCGGCAAGCTCGTCCTCGACGCGGAAGCCTCCTTGCCGCGTTAGCGGGCAGACTGGGCGCCTGCTGGAAACCTCCGCCCGCCTGCTCCACCTGCTCTCGCTGCTCCAGGCGCACCGCGAACGGACGGGCCCGGACCTGGCCACCCGGCTGCGGGTCTCGACCAGGACGATCCGCAACGACGTCGAGCGCTTGCGCACGCTCGCCACCCCGTGCACGCCACGCCCGGGGTGGCCGGCGGGTACCGGCTCGGCGCGGGGGCGGCGCTGCCGCCGCTGCTGCTCGACGACGAGAAGGCCGTGGCGGTCGCGGTCGGGCTCGGCCGGGCGGCGGGCGGCGGTCAGCGGACGGTAGGAGCCCGGTCAGCGGGCGGCGGCAACATCGGCGGCATGACCAACATGACCTGCGTGGCCGGCGGCAATGACGACTTCCAGCTCGTCACGCACCTCACCGTCACCGGCAGCCAGTTCGAGATCGGCCGGGTGCTCACCGAGGAGGCCCGCCGGCTCGGCTGGTCGCCCAGGACCGCCGACCCGGCGGTGATCAGAGCAAGGATGTCCTGGTTCGAACGGAACTGGCCGCAGCACCACGCCCGCATGGACGGCGCCGCCGCGGCGCTCGGCCTCGACCCCGACCAGGACGAGCTGGCCCTCGACGGCTGGAACTACGTGCCCGCGGGCGCCGCCTGCTCGGCCCTGTGGTGCCCGCCGTCCGCCTCCGCCGACGGGCACGGCAGGGTGGGCCGCAACTACGACTTCTTCCTGCACACCACCAGTCAGCTCATGGGCGAGCCGGCCCGCCCCGGCGAGCTGCCCATGGCCGCCCGCCCGTACGTGATCAGCACCGTGCCCGACGACGGGCTCGCCTCGACCGTCATCACCATGAACAGCCTCGACGGCTGCATCGACGGCATCAACGAGGCCGGCCTGGCCGTCATGCTGCTGATCGCCGACGCCGAGACCGCCACCCCGCCGCGGCTGGACGTCCCGCAGGTGGGGCTCGGCAGCCTGCAACTGCCCCGGTTCCTCATGGACACCTGCGAGACCGCGGCCCAGGCCAGGCAGGCGCTGCTGGGGGCCAAGCAGTACGACCTCGGCCTGCCCCTGCACTACCTGGTCGCCGACGCCCACGGCCAGGCGTTCGTGTGGGAGCGCGGCACGGACGGCACCGAGCACGCCGTCGAGTTCGGCGACGGCCCGCTGTGCGTCACCAACCACCTGCTGCACCGCCATCCCGACCCGATGGCCCTGCCCGCCGACACCCCTGCGAGCCTGGGCACCTACGGCCGGCTGCGCACCCTGTACGAGCGCAGCAAGGGCGCCACCATGTCCGCCGAAGACCTGCGGGACAGCCTGCGCGCGGTGCGGCCGGCGGAGGATGCCGCCGGGCCGTTCCGCACGCTGTGGACCACGGTCTTCGACACCGCCGACCGCACCCTCGCCACCCGCTTCTACCTCGGCGACGGCCGCGACTACAGCGAGGAGCTGGTGTTCCCCGCCTCGGCCAGGTAACCCTCGCGCACCTTCGAGCGCGACAGCTTGCCCGTGGGGGTGCGCGGGAGCCGGTCGCGGTACTCGACGACCTTCGGGTGCTTGAACCGGGCGAGCCGGGGCCCGCAGTGTTCGAGCAGCTCGGCGGTGAGCTCGGGGCCCGGCTCGACGCCCTCGGCGGGCTGGACGAGCGCGACCACGTTGTGGCCCCACTCCTCGTCGGGCACGCCGATGACCGCGACGTCGGCCACCGCGGGGTGCTCCAGCAGGGCGGCCTCGATCTCGGCGGGGTAGATGTTCACCCCGCCGGAGACGATCAGGTCGGTGCGCCGGTCGCACAGGAACAGGAACCCGTCGTCGTCGAGGTAGCCGATGTCGCCGGGGGCGTACCACTCGCCCAGCATGCTGGCGGCGGTCTTGGCCGGGTCCTTGCGGTACTCGAAGGAGCCCATCGAGGACTTGACGTAGATCATGCCGGGCTCGCCCGGCGGCAGCTCCTCGCCCTTCTCGTCGCAGATCTTGGCCTCGAACGTCGGCGCCGGGCGGCCCACCGTGCCGGGCCTGGCCAGCCAGTCGTGCGGCTTGACGGAGAAGGCGATCGCGGACTCGGTGGAGCCGTAGTACTCGTACAGCACCGGGCCCCACCAGTCCATGATCGCCTGCTTGACGGCGACCGGGCAGGCCGCGGCCGTGTGGATGACCTGGCGCAGGCTCGACACGTCGTACTTGGCCCGGACGTCCTCGGGGAGCTGGAGCATGCGGTGGAACATGGTCGGCACCATCATGGCGTTGGAGACGTGGTGGCGCTGGATCAGCTCCAGGATGTCGACCGGGTCGAACCTGGGCGTGATCACCACCGTGTGCCCGAGGTGCAGCGCGAACTGGGTGTGCGCGCAGGGCGCCGAGTGGTACATGGGCGAGGTCACCAGGTGCACGGCGTCGCCCGGCGCGAGGTCGACGACCTCGCCGAGGAACCACGTGTACAGCGGCACGATGGCCTCCGGCTCGGCGTCGGGCAGCGCGCGCTGCACGCCCTTGGGGAAGCCGGTGGTGCCGGAGGTGTACCACATGACCGCCCCGGCCGTACGTCCGTCGGGGGCGTCCGCGGGCTGGCCCTCGGCCAGTCCGGACGTGCCGATCTCGGCGCCCGGCACGGCGTGCGCGGCGTCGGTGACGACGACCTTGGCGTCGCAGTCGGCCAGGATGTAGGACACCTCGGACTCGGTGAGGTGCCAGTTGACCGGCACGTAGTAGAGCCCGATCTGGCCGGTCGCCATGAGCATGACGACGGCGTCGACGCCGTTGGTCAGCACGCCCGCGACCACGTCGCCCTTGCCCAGCCCGCGGGCCCGCAGGCCGTGGGAGACCTGGTTGACCCTGGCGAGCAGCTCGCCGTACGTGGTCCGGGTGCCGTCGGTGTCGATGACGGCCAGGCGGCCGGGGTCGGCGGCGGCGATGGCGTAGAAGCCGGGAAGGCCGCTGATGTCCATCTACAGCTCCAGGAGTTCCGCGAGACGGGCCCGGTGGATGCGGGGCGGGCCGAGCAGCACCTCGTCGGCCTTGGCCCGCTTGTAGAACAGGTGCGCGTCGTGCTCCCAGGTGAAACCTATGCCGCCGTGCAGGAGCAGGTGGTCGCGGGCGACCTCGAAGCAGGCGCGGCCCACGTACGCCTGGGCCAGGGCGGCGGCGCCGGGCAGCTCGGCGGGCGACTCGTCGGCGGCCCAGGCGGCGTACCTGACGATCGACTCGGCCTGTTCGAGCTTGCCGTGCATGTCGGCGAGCTTGTGCTTGACGCCCTGGTAGGAGCCGATGTAACGGCCGAAGGCGACACGGATCTTGGCGTAGGCGACGATGGCGTCCAGCGAGGCGCGCAGCACGCCCAGCTGCTCGGCGGCGAGCGCGACGCACAGCCGGTCGCCGATGCCGCTGCCGGCGGGCGGACGGCCGAGCACGCGGGCGGGGGCGTGCTCCAGGGTCACCCGCGCCTGGCCGCGCGTGAGGTCGAGCGTCTCCAGCGGGGTCCGCGTGACGCCGGGGCCGGCCAGGTCGACGGCCACCAGCAGCACGCCGCCGTCGCCGGGCGCGGGCGCGAGCAGCACGTCCGCCTCCATGCCGGACAGCACCCGGGGCAGGGCGCCGGTGACGGCCGTGCCGTCGAAGGCGAGATCGCTCTCGGGCTGGACGAGCGTGGCGGCGACGCGGCCCTCGGCGATGCCGCCCAGCAGCTCCTTGTCGGGCACCTGGGTGAGCGCCAGCGCGGCGAACTGGGTGGCGAGGAAGGGGCCGGGCAGCAGCGCGGCGCCGGTCTCCTCCAGGGCCACCGCGAGGTCGGCGAGCCCGGCCCCGGCGCCGCCGTGCTCCTCGGGGACGACCAGGCCGGACAGGCCGAGCTCGCCGTTGAGCCGGGCGTACACCTGGGGGTCGTAGCCCTCGCGGGCCTTGCGCAGCGGCGAGGCGGCGCGCAGGAAGTCGCGCACGGCCTCGCGGAGCTGCTGCTGTTCCTGGCTGAGTACGAGCTTCACCCCTGCGTCCCCACCTTCAGGTCCTTGAACGGCACGGTCTTGTCCACCCGCGGCTCCGGCGGCAGGCCGAGCACGCGGTCGCCGACGATGTTGCGCATGATCTCGTTGGTGCCGCCGCCCAGCGCCATGCCGGGGGCCAGCGAGATCGACCGGGACAGCGGGTGGTCGCCGACCACGGACTCGGGGCCGACGAGCTGGGTGGCGAGGTCGGCCTGGAACAGGGTCAGCTCGGCCAGCAGCAGCTTGGCGGCGCTGCCGCGGGCGCCGGGGAAGATGCCCGCCCTGGTCTCCTGGGCCAGCCGCTGGTTGAACAGGGCCAGGGCGCGGCTGCGGATGTGCAGCTCGACGAGCTGGTCGCGGACCAGCGGGTCGCTGGTGTCGAGCGTCTGGCGCAGCGCCTCGAAGGTGGCCGGGTTGTCCTTCTGCCCGCCCATGCCGACGCCCGCCGAGATCGACAGCCGCTCGTGCAGCAGGGTGGTGACGGCCACGCTCCAGCCGTCGTCGACCTCGCCGATCCGGTGCTCGTCGGGGATCGTCACGTTGTCGAAGAAGATCTCGTTGAAGTTGGCCCGGCCGGACATGTCCTTGAGCGGCCTGACCGTCACGCCAGGGTGGTGCATGTCCACCACGAACATGGTCAGGCCGCGGTGCTTGGGCACCTCGACGTCGGTGCGGGCCAGCAGCAGGCCCCAGTCGGCGTGGTGGGCGACCGAGGTCCAGACCTTCTGGCCGTTGACGACCCAGGCGTCGCCGTCGCGTACGGCGCGGGTCTGGAGGCTGGCCACGTCGCTGCCGGCGCCCGGCTCGGAGAACAGCTGGCACCAGACCTCCTCGCCGCGCAGCAGCGGCCGGACGAACCGCTCGCGCTGCGCGTCGGTGCCCCGGTCCACCAGCGTCGGGCCGGTCATGCCGAGCCCGATGGAGAAGACGTACGTGGGGAGGGTGTAGTCACGCGCCTCGGCGGCGAAGGCGCGCTCCTCGGCCTGCGTCAGCCCCTGGCCGCCCCACTGTCGCGGCCAGGTGATGCCGGAGTAGCCGGCGTCGTACAGCCTGGCCATGAACTCCTTGGCGCGGGCGAGGGCGTCGGCCCCTGACTGATCGTCGGCCGGGACGTTGTCGCGCAGCCACTCCGCGGCGGCACGCCGATACTCTGCAAGGTCCACATCGACTCCTTGGCATCAGTGTTCACTTACTCTAGTCAGGTCGCGGCGGCACGCATAGAGCAATGCTCTGGAGGGCCTTTCGGCCGCATTTGTCGCCGAAACTCCGCTAATTAGGACCACTCCCGCCTCCTGTGATCATCTGGTCGTCGGAGGGTGCGTGCGCATGTTCAGACGCTGGTCCGTGCAACGGCGGCTGACGCTGGCCGCCCTGCTGTGCGCGCTGGCGGGTTACGGCGTCACCGCGCTCCTCGTCACGCCGCTCGTGCACACGCTGGCCACCGGCTTCCTCACCGAGCAGACCGCCGGCGCCGCCCGCCGCATCGCCTTCGTCGTCGAGCGGGACGCGCCCGGCCGCCTGCGGCCCGTGGCCGTCACCGAGGGCACCGACCTCATCCAGGTCGTCGACGCGGACGGCCGGATCCGGCAGGCCAGCCCGCGCCTGACCGGTCAGCCGCCGCTCAGCACCAGCACCGCCACCGGCGCCGACGCCCGGCTCGACACCACGTCCTGCACGAACCGGCTGCGCGGCGTCCACTGCCTGATCACCGTCGGCTTCCGGGCACACGTCGGCGGCAGACCCTGGATGATCTACGCCTACACCCCCGCGCTCCCCTGGTACATCAGCCCCTGGTACCCGCCGGCCACCGCGCTCGGCGTGCTGCTGCTGGCCGCCGTCACGGCCTGCGTGGCCTGGCTGACCGCGCGCAGGGCGCTGACCCCGGTCTCGGCGATCAGGGACGAACTGGCCGAGATCACCGCCACCGACCTCGGCCGCCGGGTGCCCAGGGGACGGCACCGGGACGAGCTCGACGACCTCGCCCGTACCGTGAACGAGACCCTCGACCGGCTCGAACGCGCGGTGGAGCAGCAGCGCAGGTTCGCCTCCGACGCCTCCCACGACCTGCGCAGCCCGATCGCGGCGATGCGCACGCAGGTCGAGGAGGCGATGCTGGCCCCCGAGGAGACCGACTGGCCCCGGACCGGCCGGCACGTGATCGAGGGCCTCGACCGCCTGCAGAACATCGTCGGCGACCTGCTGACCCTGGCCCGGCTGGAGGCCGGCGCGCCCGGCCGCCGCGAGCCGGTGGACCTGGCCAAGCTGGTGCGCGAGGAGTTGCTCCGCCGCCCGGAGCGCAAGCTGGTGGAGACGCGGCTGCGCTCGGGGGTGGTCGTCGAGGGCGACGCGCTGCGGCTGTCCCGCCTGCTGGCGAACCTGCTCGACAACGCCGAGAGGCACGCCGATACCATGATCACTGTGACTGTGGGTGAACACGAGGGACGGGCGGTGCTGGAGGTGCTCGACGACGGCGCCGGCATCGCCCCCGACCAGCGCGAAGCCGTCTTCCGGCGGTTCACCCGGCTGGCCGACTCCCGCCGACGCGACGCCGGCGGCACCGGGCTCGGCCTGCCCATCGCCCGCGAGATCGCCGAGGCCCACGAGGGCACGCTCACCATCGAGCCCTCCGAACGCGGCGCCCGGTTTGTCCTACAAATACCGTTGATCAGTAGTTAGAGTTACTCGCTGTGACACCCACTTTCAGCCGATTAAGACGCGAAGACCTCCTCAAGACGGCCTGCGAAGTGATCGCCGAGCAGGGGTTCGGTCACACCCGGACCCTCGACATCGCCCGCGCGGCGGGCGTCAGCCAGGCGTTGCTCTTCTACCACTTCGACACCAAGGACGGGCTGTTCGCGCAGGCGTTCGGCTACGCGGCCAGGCTGCATCTGGACGCGCTGTCCGACATCGAGGAGTCCCCCGCCGGCCCGCTCGAACGGCTGCGCGCCCTGCTGCGGCGCTGCTCGCCGGTGATCCCCTCGGACGAGTGGCGGCTGTGGATCGACGCCTGGGCCGAGGCGATGCGCAGCCCGGAGCTGGCGGAGATCTCCCGCCGGATCGACGCGCGCAGCCGTTCGCTGCTGCTCTCGATCATCGAGGACGGCGTGCGCTCCGGCGCGTTCGCCTGCGGCGATCCGGAGGAGGCGGCCTGGCGGATCCTGGCGCTCATCGACGGCCTGGCGGTCCAGACACATGTGCATCCCCACGTGCTCTCCCGCCGCCGGGCCGCCGTCCTGCTGCGTACGGCGGTCGCCGGAGAACTGGGGCTGCCCGTCGAGAACCTGTGACCCGGGTCCCTCTTCCACGCCTATTGGATCCTTCGTACAATTACAAGGGCGATGAGAGGAGCAGCCGCGATGACATCCGCACCGAGCTCTGCCGCCGCCAGGGAGAACGACGAGAGGATCGCCGACCGCACCGCCTACGAGGCGGTCGTCGAACGCCTGTCGAAGGCGTCGGTCGACAGACACTGGGAGCCCTACCGCGACATCCCGTGGGACGACCCGGAGTTCCGGGTGGACCAGGCCGACCCGCGCTGGGAGCTGCCCGAGGTCGACAAGCTGGGCGGCCACCCGTGGTACCGCAGCCGCTCCCCCGAGGTCCGCGCCAGGATCGGCCTGTGGCGGGTCGCCACCGCCATGAAGATCGGCCTGCAGTTCGAGAACCTGCTCAAGCGCGGCCTGCTCAACTACGCCTACCGCCTGCCGAACGGCTCCCCCGAGTTCCGGTACGTCTACCACGAGACCATCGAAGAGGGACATCACGGGATGATGTTCCAGGAGTTCGTGAACCGCACGAAGCTCCCGATACGCGGCATGCCCCGGCCGCTGTCCCTGGTCGCCCAGATCGCGCCCTGGATCCCGCTGATCTCCACCGAGCTGTTCTTCGTCTTCGTCCTGGGTGGCGAGGACCCGATCGACCACGTGCAGCGTAAGGTGCTGAAGGACGGCCGGGCCCACCATCCGCTGGAAGAGACGATCATGCGCATCCACATCGCGGAGGAGGCCAGGCACATCTCCTTCGCCCGCCACTACCTCCGCGACCGGGTGCCGCGCATGCCCCGCCACCGGCGGATGTTGCTGAGCGTGATCTCGCCGGTCGTGCTCGGCGTGATGGCCCGCATCATGCTCGCGCCGCCCGGCCCGCTGATCAGGCACTTCCGCGTCCCGCCGCAGGTCGTGGCCGAGATCTACCGTGACAACCCGGCCGCCCGGCGGGAGATCCGCGACTCGGTCGGCCGCACGCGTGAGCTGTGCGCCGAGATCGGGCTCGTCAACGTCGTCAGCAGGAAGGTCTGGCGGGCCATGGGGATATGGGCGGAGCCGGGCCGGTGAAGGTCGCGGTGGTGACCGGGGGCGCCTCCGGGATCGGCCTCGCGGTGGCGCGGGAGCTGCGGCGCAGGGGCGTGACGGTGGTGATCGCCGACGTCGACGAGCGGGCGGGCAAGCAGGCCGCCGCCGACTCCGGGCTGGAGTTCGCCCGGCTCGACGTCACCGACGCCGAGGCCGTGGCCGCGCTGGTCACCCGGGTGAAGGCCGAACGCGGACGGCTCGACTTCCTGTTCAACAACGCCGGCATCGCGGTCGGCGGCCGCACCCGCGAGCTGACGCTCGACCACTGGAACCGGACGATCGACGTGAACCTGCGCGGCGTCGTCCACGGCGTGCACGCGGCCTATCCGATCATGGTGGACCAGGGCTTCGGGCACATCGTCAACACCGCCTCGCTGGCCGGGCTGGTGCCCGCGCCGCTGATGCTGCCGTACACGACGAGCAAGCACGCCGTGGTCGGGCTCTCGCTGGGGCTGCGGGCCGAGGCGGCCGCGTACGGGGTGCGGGTGAGCGTGGTCTGCCCGGGGTTCATCGACACGCCGCTGCTCGACCACGCCAACCCGGGGCTGCCGCAGAACGAGATCGCCGCCCACGCCAGGCGCGCGGCGGTGCGGGCGCAGGGGCGGCTCTATCCCGTCGACGCGCTGGCCGGGGACATCCTGCGCGGGGTGGCCAGGAACAAGGCGCTGATCGTGGCGCCGGCCTCGGGCCGGATCGCCTGGCGCGCCGCCCGGCTGTGGCCGTCGGCGGCGGTGCGGGTGGCGGGCTTCGCGGTCCGGCGGCTCACCCGGCGCTGAGGCCCGTCCGTCCGGGCCGCCGGACCGGTCAGGCCGGACGCCGGGCGATGAGGACCTCGGTGGTCGTCGTCAGCTCCCAGCGGCCCGACGGCTCGGCGGCCAGCAGGGCGGCCCTGGCCGCCTCGACGAACGCGGGCAGGCGGTCGCCGAGCCTGGCCGGGGCCGTGTAGGAGTAGGAGAGCTGCAGGCCGAGCACGGCGTCGAGGTCGTAGGCGAGGCGGTGCTCGTACTGGCTCGACTCCAGGTCGGCGAAGGGCGAGGCGGCCAGCACGTCTTGGTGGTGCTCGCCGGTCTGCTGGAAGGAGCCGGCGGCCGTCCAGGTGTTCACCCCGAACTCCTCGCGCACCCGGCGCATGACCGGCTCCCACGGCTCCTCGGCGGGGTCGCGGGTGGGGCCGACGAGGGCGACGACGCCGCCGGGCGGCAGCAGCGCGTCGAGGTCGGCCAGCACCGCGCGGCGGTCCATCCAGTGGAACGACCGGCCCATCACGACGTGACCGAACGGCGGCAGCTCCCGCAGCGTCGTCGAGTCGCCGCGCAGCCAGCGGACGCCGGGCACGCCCGCCGCCAGCCGCCGCCCCTCGGCCAGCATCTCCTCGTCGGGGTCCACGGCCAGCACCTCGCGCACCCGCCCGGCCAGCGGGATCGCGATCGTCCCCGGGCCGCAGCCGAGGTCGAGCACGACGCCGTCCGGGCCGAACGCGCGGGCCAGCCGGTCGATGGCCGGATCGCCGTGCCCGGGCCGGTACTTGGCGTAGTAGGGCGCCGCGCCGCCGAAGAGGTCCGTCATGGGTGGGACCATATACGGGTTCGAGACTCGTTCGATGGAAGGTTTGATCGGTGAGGCGGCTACTCACGGTCCTGTTGCTCGCGTGCGCCGCGGTCGGGTTCGCCCTTCCCGCGCAGGCGCACAACGTGCTGGTCGGCAGCGATCCGAAGGACGGCGCCACGCTGTCCGCCTCGCCCGCGCGGGTGACGCTGGTGTTCGACCAGGCGGTGCGCCAGGGCTACGCGCAGGTGGGCGTGACGGGGGCGGACGGCTCCTCGTGGGCCGACGGCGCGGCGGAGGTGTCCGCCGAGCGGGTCTCCGTCAAGGTCAGGCCGCTGCCCGCGGGCGGCTCGTACGTGGTGGGCTACCGGATCCTGTCCTCCGACGGCCATCCGGTGACCGGGAAGATCAGCTTCACCATGGCCGCCTCCGCCACCGGCGTCTCGGCCGGGCAGGCCGAGCAGGGCGACAGCGCCGAGGCGGCCGAGGCGGCGGCCAACGGCGGGGCCGGCATGGCGGTCGTGTGGATCGTGGCCGCGCTGCTGCTGCTGGCCGCGGGCACCGCCGTCGCCCTCCGCCGGGCCACCCCCGCCGGCGCGGACACGGCGGCCACCTCGGCCACCTCGGCGACCTCCGCCGCCGCCGAGCCCGCCGAGGGCGCCGCCTCGTCCGAGGGCGGGACGCGGGCGTGACCGCGACCGTCTCCTCCCGTTCCAGCCGGCAGGCCGTCGGCGGGCGGCTCGTCGCCGGCGCCTTCGTCGTGTGCGGGATCGTCGCCGCCGTGGCGGCGTCCACGTTCACCGCGCAGGAGTCCGTGCCGGGCATCCCCATGCCGGGGCCGGTCGTGGCCTACGGCCTGCCGGTCGTCCGGGTGCTTCTCGACCTGGCCGCCGTCGCCGTGGTCGGCCTGAGCCTGGTGCCCAAGCTGCTCGGCTTCGACGACCCCGACGCCACCGAGCCGGTGCTGCGCCGGGTGCGTCCGCTCGCCGTGCTGGCGGCCTGGGCGTGGGCGATCTGCGCGCTGCTCACCATCGTGTTCCAGACGGCCGAGCTCAATCCGGGGCGGGTGCCCACGTTCGGCCTGATCGCCTCCTACGTCGAGGAGGTCGGCACCGGGCAGGGGCTGCTGTTCAGCGCGGCCTGCGCGCTGGCGGCGGCGGGCATCGGGCTGATGGCGGTCAGGTTCGGCGAGAAGGTGCCCGCGGAGCTGCGGATCATCGTGGCGCTGTTCGGGCTGCTGCCCATCCCGGTCACCGGGCACGCGGTCAACTCCGTCTGGCACGACCCCATCATGATCTCGATGGAGATCCACGTGATGGGCGCGGCGGCCTGGGCGGGCGGTCTGGCCGCCACGGCCGTGTTCGTCGCCCCCCACCGGGGGCTGCTGGCCGTGGCGTTGCCGAAGTTCTCCAGGATGGCCACCGTCTGCCTGCTCCTGGTCTCGCTGTCCGGTCTGGTCACGGGGCTCGGCACGATGGCCCTCACGCCCGGCGTCGAGCTGCCCGGCGCGATCCTGACCAGCCACTACGGCGTGCTCGTGGTGATCAAGACGGCGCTGGTGGCGCTGCTGGTGCCGCTGGCCGCCCACATCCGCTTCCGCCTGCTGCCGGTGATCCGCCGCGGCGGCGCCACCGCCCTGGTGAGCTGGACGGCGGCCGAGGTGGGCGTGATGGGGCTGGCCTACGGGGTGGCGGTCGCGATCACCCGGGCCTCGATCGGCTGAGCCCGCCGGTCGCGCCGCCCGGCGAGCCATTCGGCGGCCAGCCAGGCGACCATCAGGCCGAGCCCGGCCCACAGGGCCGACGACGTGACCAGGGGCGGGGCTCCGTACAGGCCGGTCTGGCCCTTGATCGCGCCGTAGACCGGACCCAGGGCCGCGTTCTGCGCGACCAGCGCGCCGTAGGCGCCGGCGGTCACCGCGGCCGCCCCCACGACGGCGCGCACGGCCGGGACGCGCACCAGGAACGCCAGGTCCACCAGCAGCCCGGCCGCCACGAAGAAGAACGGCACCGCCGACGGCGGGAAGCCGCCGAAGGTGAGCAGCGGCCAGATCAGCGTGCGGAACCCGACGTACGCGCCGGCAACCAGCGTCGCCGCGCCGAACCTGCCGATCAGCAGCCTGGCCGCGACCAGCACCGACAGCCCGCCGACGACGGCGTAGACCGGGTAGAGGTAGTCGGGCACCGGCAGGGTGAACCCGGCCATCATGATCCGGTCGACCGGACGGCCCATCTGGTCGGCGGCGAAGCGCAGCAGGATCGGCTCGGCGTAGGTTGCCTGGTTGTCCCAGGCGCCGAGCGACAGGATGCCGTACTCCTGGTGCTGCTCGGGGAAGTGCACGTTCTCCAGGAAGAACGCGAGGAAGGCGCCCAGCACGACCGTGCGCTCCCGGCCGGGGGGCGCGCCCATGAACCAGCCCCTGATCACGCCCATGATCATGAAGAACGTTCCGACGTAGAGCATGATGTGCGACGGGCTCCACGAGGTGATGTCGAGCCCGTTGACGCGGTGGTTGATCAGGTCGAGCGGCACCGCGACGAGGAAGATCCCGGTCCCCCACTGGATGAGCCGCAGCGCCGCCTTGTCGACGCCGTAGCCGGTGTAGCCGTGGACGACGGTCAGCACGACGACCAGGGCGGTGCCGGCGGAGTTGAGCAGATGCGGCGGGGCGAGGTCGTCGCGCAGCCATTTGAAGTGCCACGAGACGTCCCAGGCCGAGCCGAGGAGCTTGAGCGTGAGCGCCACCAGCCATCCGAAGTAGAGCACCCGGAACAGGTCTTGCGGCGTCTCGCGCCCCGCCTGGCCTCTGGTCCAGTACGGCAAGGCCCATGCTGCGGCCTTCTTGAACGATGCTGGTGACTTCACGGCGCAAATCTTACGGTCATCCGGCCTATCGGTCTCAGATGTCCCATTTGTCTGGATGGGCGGCGGCCTTCAGGCCGGGCGGCGGGTCAGGCGTACCGGGAGGTGTTTGAGGCCGTTCTGGAAGTTGGAGGTGAGGCGGACCGGGGGGCCGGCAAGTTCGACGTCCCAGGCGAGCAGCTCGGCGAAGACCGCCCGGAGCTGGACGCGGGCGAGGTGGGCGCCGAGGCAGAAGTGCGGGCCGAACCCGAAGCTGACGTGGTCGTTGGGGGTGCGGGCGACGTCGAAGCGGTCGGGGTCGGCGAAGACGGCCAGGTCGCGGTTGGCCGAGGCGTGGTAGACGACCACCTTCTCCCCCGCCTGGATGCGCCGGCCGCCGAGCGTCAGGTCGCGGGTGGCCGTGCGGCGGAAGTCCATCACCGGGGGCCAGTGGCGCAGCATCTCCTCGACCGCGGACTCCAGCAACGACGGGTCGGCGCGCAGGCGGGCCAGTTCGGCGGGGTGGCGCAGCAGGCTGAGCAGGCCGCCGGGGATGCCGTTGCGCAGGGTCTCGTTCCCGGCGACGGCGAACAGGAAGAACATGTTCTCGAACTCGGCCCCGGTCAGGCCGCCCTTCCTCATGGCGGACATGACGGACTCGTGTGGGGTGTCGGCCAGGGCGTGGGCATAGGCGAACATGTCCGTCAGCGCGGCCCTGGACCTGGGGTTCATGCCCGGTTCGAGCTCGGGACGGGCGGCGACCGCCAGCCGGCCCACGGGGGTCAGGGACTCGACCTCGGCCGTGGACAGGCCGGCGTAGTCGTCGTCCTGGTAGCCGATGACGCGGGAGGCCCAGTCGTACAGCAGCCGCCTGTCCTGCTCGGGCACGCCCATCACGTGGGCCAGCGTCCAGACCGGCAGGTCGGCGGCCACCTCGACGAAGTCGCATTCACCGGGCGCGAGCAGCGCGGCCACCCGGTCCTTGATCGTGCGTTCCAGGGCGCGGACCGCGCGCGGCGTGAAGGCGGCCGCCACGATCCGGCGCAGCCTGGAGTGCTCTGGCGGGTCCATGTTGAGCATCATCGACCGGACGAACTCCAGGTCGGCAGGGGTGTCGGGGTCGCGGATCTGAGTAGCGCCGAGGTGGGAGGAGAAGTCGTCGGGGCTGCGCAGCACCCGTTTGACGTCGGCGTGCCGGAACACGCCCCAGTAGCCGGGCCCCTCGCGCCAGGGGCCGACGGCCGGCTCGGGGATCCAGCAGACCGGGCTCTCCCGGCGGAGCCGGGCGTACAGGTCGTAGGGGACGTCCGCCGCGTAGGTGGACGGCAGGAACACCTCGGCCAGGTCGCGCTCCTCCCCCTGCTTCGCGTCATCCACAGGACGCTCGCTCCGCTCCTCCGCCCGCTCGGGGTTATCCACAGGACACTCGCTCCGCTCCTCCGCCATGCCCTACAGCGTGCATGATGAGCGCGTGACTCCAGAAGACGCACAGGCGATTCTCCGGCAATACTTCGCTCCCTGGATCCAGGAGCTCGGGCTGCGGGTGGAGGAGGTGGGCGAGCGCCACGCCGTCGTCCGGCTCCCCTGGTCCGACTCTCTGGCCAGGGAAGGCGGCGGGTTGTGCGGCCAGGCGATGATGGCCGCCGCCGACACCGCCACCGTCGTCGCGATCTCCTCCGCCAGGGGCGGGTTCGTGCCGATGACCACCGTGCAGCAGTCGACCACGTTCCAGCGGCCGGTGGTGGGCCGCGACGTGCTGCTCGACGTGCGCGTCACCAAGCTGGGGCGCTCGCTGGCCTTCTCGGAGGTCACGCTGACGCCCGACGGCGACGGCGATCCGGCCGCGCACGCCTCGACCGTCTACGCGATCCTCGGCTGAGGGCCGTCTCAGGGATCTCTCAGGTGCGGAAAGTAGGCTCACCGCCATGAAACGTGTGGCCGCGCTGGTCGCGGTGCTCGCCGTCATCGGGGTGACGACGTGGCTGGTGTGGCCGTCCACCGCGGAGGCGCGCGGTCAGGACCAGCGGATCACGGTCGTCGACGGGCCCGCC